>CAIRBC010000466.1 GCA_903876685.1 uncultured Nitrosomonadales bacterium
AATTTGCGACAGGGGTCTCTCCCACAAGTGGGAGAGGGAATAAGGAGGGTGTTTATGGGACGGATGCTGTGGGATAAGCACCGCTAACTTCCCCATGTACGACAACAAACCCCTCAATGGATAACCCATCATCAGCTGTTGCCTGTGGCACGCACCGATAAGTTGGTTGACGATTGAATCGGATGTAGCAATTGCTGAATACAAGCAGCCTGAGATTCTTCAAAATACCTTTAAATTATTGAATTTTAGTGTTAAAATTTCAAAAATTTATATTCAACTTCGCTCAACAATTTGTCGTCGGCTTTCACTAATATTCACTAAAACCACCCTTTTATGAGACCATCATCAAGACCGCGCCAAAAAAATGCAACACGTTCTCAGGCTCAAGGCAAATTTCAGCTAGCCTTTGCATTGCACCAGGCGGGACAGCTTGCACAAGCGCAGACACTGTATTTGGAAACGCTGAAAATCCAGCCTCTACACTTTGATGCACTGCATTTGTCAGGTGTGATCGCCATTCACCATAAGGATTTCTTGCAGGCAGTCGATTTGATAGACCGGGCAATCAGCGTCAATCCAAACAGTGCCATCGCTTATAACAACCGTGGCAATGCGCTGATGGAGCTCAAGCAATTAAACGCAGCCGTACAGAGTTATGAACAGGCGCTTGCCCTAAAGCCAGATTTCGCTGAAGCCTGTTACAACCTGGGCAAGGCACAAAGAATGCTCAGGCATCCTGAAGCTGCAATTGCCAGCTATGACCGAGCAATCGCCCTCAAGCCAGACTACACTGAAGCCTACTCAAACCGTGGCAATGCGTTGCAGGAACTCAAACAGTTCGAAGCAGCCATTAGCAGCTATGACCGTGCACTCGGATTACGACCAGACTATACCGATGCCACTTACAACCGTGGCAATGCGCTGCGTGAACTCAGACGATACGAAGAAGCACTGGTCTGCTATGACAAGAGCATTGCACTCAAGCCAGACCATACGGAAGCCCACTTTAATCGTGGCAACGTATTGCTGGAATTAAACCGTCCCCGGGCTGCGCTCGAAAGCCTGAACAAGGCCATTGCACTCCAACCCGATTATGCCGAAGCCTACTCCAGTCGTGGCAATGCGTTGAGGGATCTGAATCTGCCTGAAGCTGCGCTCGAGAATTATGACAAGGCACTTTCGCTTAACCCGGAATTGAAGTTTATATATGGGATGCGCCTGCACACGCAAATGCAACTTTGCGACTGGCATGAAGCTCCAGACCGAGGCGCCATACTTGCGGAAAAAATTCAACGCAACGAAAAGGCCGCCTCACCATTTGCCGTTCTGGCGCTAACGGACAACCTACTTTTGCAACGGCGGGCTGCAGAAATCTGGGTCGAGGCAATGGCTCCGCAAAATACTACACTGCCGGAAATCGCCCGGTACGCTAAGCATGACAAGATTCGAATCGGCTATTTCTCGGCGGATTTCCATCTCCATCCGATGCCAGCCCTAATGGCAGAGCTTTTTGAAATTCACAACCGGGATCACTTTGAAATCACTGCATTTTCCTTTGGCCCTGACACCGGCGATGAGATGAGGCTAAGGCTTAAAAACTCATTCGATCGTTTCATCGATGTACGCAATCATCCGGATCGCGATATCGCACTGCTTGCCAGAAGTCTGGAGATCGATATCGCTGTCGATTTAATGGGCTACACGACAGGAAATAGAACCGGTATATTTGCGCTTCGTGCCGCGCCACTACAGGTCAGCTATATCGGCTATCTGGGTACCATGGGTGCAGAATATATAGATTATCTGATTACCGATCAAACGCTGATTCCGGAGCCAAGCCTACCCTATTATTCAGAAAAACTGGTCTATCTTCCAAGTTATCAGGTGAACGATGCAAAGCGAAAAATTTCAGAGCATATTTTCACCCGCCAAGAATTAGGTTTGCCTGAAAGCGGCTTTGTCTACTGCTGTTTCAATAACAACTACAAGATTACCTTACCCACTTTTGCAGGATGGATGAGAATACTCGGACAGGTCGAGGGTAGTGTCCTGTTACTGTACCAAGAAAATGCCTGTGTAGCAGCCAATCTGAGAAAGGAGGCTGTAGCGCATGGAATCAACGCGAACCGGCTAGTTTTCGGGAAAAGACTACCCCAGGCCGATTATCTGGCAAGATATCGTTCTGCCGATTTATTCCTGGATACGCTTCCCTATAATGCGGGTGCCACCGCGAGTGATGCGCTTTGGGCCGGCTTGCCGGTCCTAACCTGCATCGGTGAGTCCTTCGCCAGCCGAGTCGCTGCCAGCCTGCTCACTGCAATCCACCTGCCAGAACTGATCACCGAAACGCAACAGGATTATGAGCATTTGGCCATCGAATTGGGTAAAAATCCTGTCCTGCTTCAGCAAATCAAAAATAAGCTTGCCAGAAACAGACTTACAACCCCCTTGTTCGACACGGAACGCTTTGCCAGGCATCTCGAAAATGCCTACACGCAAATGTACGAACGTGCTCAGGCGAACCTTCCGCCAACCAACATACACATCGCAGCCCAGCTTCCATCAAGCCCTGCGCCTGAGTACGCAACCACTGAAAATCACTCACTCGCGCAACAGACTTTCCAGCAAGCATGGGATTGTCATCAAAAAAATTTGTATGCCCAGGCAGCTGCCTTATACGAGGAAACCCTCAAATGGCAACCAGACCATTTTGATGCGCTACATCTGCGAGGAGTCATTGCCCTACAGACTAAAGACTTCAAAAATGCCCTTGAATGGCTTGAGCAGGCACTGAGACTAAAATCAGACCTTGCAGAGGCGTATGCAAACTACGGCGTGACCCTCAAGGCACTCCAGCAATTTGATGCCGCCGTAAAAAGTTATGACCGTGCACTCGACTTGCGACCAGACTATGCCGATGCCTATTACAATCGCGGCAATGCGCTGCGTGAACTCAGGCGACACGAAGAAGCACTGGCCAGCTACGACCAATGCCTTTCACTAAAGCCCGAGCATGTGGAGGCTCACTTCAATCGCGGCAATGTATTGCTGGAATCAGGCCGTCCCCAGACAGCACTCGAAAACCTGGACAAGGCCATTGCACTCAGACCGGATTATGCCGATGCCTACTCCAGCCGTGGCAATGCGTTGAGGGATCTGAATCTACCGGAGTTTGCGCTCGAAAATTATGACAAGGCACTTTCGCTAAACCCGGATTTGAAGTTTATATATGGAATGCGCCTACACACGCAAATGCAACTTTGTGACTGGCATGAAGCTGAAGATCGATGCGCCATACTAGCGCAAAAAATCCAGCGTAACGAAAAGGCCGCCTCACCATTTGCCGTTCTGGCGCTAACGGACAACCTACTTTTGCAGCGACAAGCTGCAGAGATCTGGGTCGAGGCAATGGCTCCGCAAAATACTACACTGCCGGAAATCGCCCGGTACGCCAGGCATGACAAGATTCGAATCGGCTATTTCTCGGCGGATTTCCATCTCCATCCGATGTCATCCTTAATGGCAGAGCTTTTTGAAATTCACAACCGGGATCACTTTGAAATCACTGCATTTTCCTTTGGCCCTAACACCGGCGATGAGATGAGGCTAAGGCTCAAAAACTCCTTCGATCGTTTCATCGATGTACGCAATCATCCGGATCGCGATATCGCACTGCTTGCCAGAAGTCTGGAGATCGATATCGCTGTCGATTTAATGGGCTAC
>CAIRBC010000467.1 GCA_903876685.1 uncultured Nitrosomonadales bacterium
ACCAAGGAATGGAAAGTTAGTGAAAGTTACCAAAGTGAATACGATTTGGAGCGCGAATTTATTCAGGATTTGCAGAATCAGGGCTATGAATATGTGCCCGGTTTAAACACGCCTGAGAAGCTTCTGGCCAATGTGCGCGAGCTGTTGCAAGACCTGAATAACATGCAGTTTACCAACGGGGAATGGTTGCGTTTTGTGGAAGCTTGGCTGGACAAACCCAGTGATAGCATCGTCGATAAAACCCGCAAAATTCATGATGACTATATTCATGACTTTGTGTTTGATGATGGCCGCATTAAGAACATCTACCTGTTAGACAAAAAGAACATTGCCCGCAACAAGGTGCAGGTGATCAAGCAGTTTGAGCAAACGGGCAACCACGCTAACCGCTACGATGTGACGATCTTGGTGAATGGATTGCCGCTGGTGCAGGTGGAGCTGAAAAAACGCGGCGTGGCGATTCGTGAAGCCTTCAACCAGGTGCATCGCTACAGCAAGGAAAGCTTCAACAGCGAGCATTCTCTGTTCAAGTATTTACAGTTGTTCGTGATCTCCAACGGCACCGACAGCCGTTATTTTGCCAACACCACGCAGCGCAATAAGCACAGCTTCGACTTCACCATGAACTGGGCGAAGGCGGACAACAGTCTGATCAAAGACCTGAAAGACTTTACCGCTACCTTCTTCCAGAAGCACACCCTGCTGAATGTGCTGCTGCATTATTCGGTGTTTGATGTCAGCAACACTTTGCTGGTGATGCGCCCGTACCAGATTGCCGCCACTGAGCGCATCTTGTGGAAAATCAACAGCGCCTATCAGGCTAAAAACTGGAGCCAGCTTGAGGGCGGTGGTTTTATTTGGCATACCACCGGCTCGGGCAAGACACTGACCAGTTTTAAAGCGGCACGTTTGGCTACCGAGCTGGTGTTCATCGAAAAGGTGTTCTTCGTGGTGGATCGTAAGGATCTGGATTACCAGACCATGAAGGAATACCAGCGTTTTTCACCGGATAGCGTCAATGGCTCAGACAGCACGGCAGGCCTGAAGCGCAACCTGGATAAAGACGACAACAAGATTGTCGTCACTACCATCCAGAAGCTCAACAACCTGATGAAGAGCGAAAGCGAGCTGCCCATCTACGGCAAGCAGGTGGTGTTTATTTTTGATGAGTGCCACCGCAGCCAGTTTGGTGAAACACAGAAAAATCTGAAGAAGAAATTCAAAAAGTTTTATCAGTTTGGCTTTACCGGAACCCCAATTTTCCCGCAAAACGCCCTGGGCGCGGACACCACTGCAAGTGTATTTGGTCGGGAGTTGCATTCGTATGTGATCACCGACGCCATCCGTGATGAAAAGGTGCTCAAGTTCAAGGTGGACTACAACGATGTGCGCCCGCACTTCAAAGCCATTGAAAGCGAGCAGGACGAGAAAAAACTCAGCGCAGCAGAAAACAAACAAGCCTTGTTACACCCCGACCGTATTCGGGAAATTTCACAATACATCTTGAATAACTTCCGGCAAAAAACCCATCGCTTGCAAGCGGCTGCCAAGGGTTTTAATGCCATGTTTGCCGTGAGTAGCGTGGATGCAGCCAAGCTGTATTACGAGTCGTTTAAGGATTTGCAAAAAAACAGTGCTAAGCCACTAAAGGTCGCCACCATCTTCTCGTTTGCGGCCAATGAAGAACAGGATGCCGTAGGCGATATTTTGGATGAAAGCTTTGATGTTTCAGCGATGAATAGCAGCGCCAAAGAGTTTTTAAGCGCAGCCATAGCTGACTATAACGCGCTGTTCAAAACCAACTTTAGCGTGGATAGTAACGGCTTCCAGAACTATTACCGCGATCTTGCCAAGCAAGTCAAATCCAAGGAAATCGATCTGTTGATTGTGGTGGGCATGTTCCTGACTGGCTTTGATGCCCCCACGCTGAACACCTTGTTTGTTGATAAAAACTTGCGTTACCACGGTTTGATGCAGGCCTATTCGCGAACCAACCGTATTTTTGACGCCACTAAAACCTTCGGCAATATCGTTACCTTCCGCGATCTGGAGCAGGCGACCATCGATGCCATTACCTTGTTTGGTGACAAAAACACCAAGAACGTGGTGCTGGAAAAGAGCTACAAGGAATACATGGAAGGCTTTATCGATGTGGCCACCGGTGAAGCGCGGCGCGGTTTTGTGGAAGTAGTGAAAGAGTTGGAGCAGCGCTTTCCTGACCCCGCAGCCATCGAAAAAGAGTCCGACAAGAAGGCCTTCGCAAAGCTGTTTGGTGAGTATTTGCGTGTTGAAAACGTATTGCAAAATTATGATGAATTCGCCAGCCTGAAGGCCTTGCAAAGCATCGACATGAACGACCCGGCGGCGGTTGAAGAGTTCAAGGCCAAGCATTATTTAAGCGATGAAGATCTGGCTGCGCTGCAAGCGATCAAGATACCGGCTGAACGAAAAATTCAGGACTATCGCTCAACCTACAACGATGTTCGCGATTGGCTGCGTCGGGAAAAATCCTCCACTGAAAAAGAAATGTCCACCGTCGATTGGGACGACGTGGTCTTTGAGGTAGATCTGCTGAAGTCACAAGAAATCAACCTGGACTACATTCTGGAATTGATTTTTGAGAATAGTAAAAAGGTCAAAGACAAAGCATCACTGGTTGAAGACGTACGTCGGGTGATTCGCGCCAGCCTGGGCAACCGCGCCAAAGAAAGCCTGTTGGTCGATTTCATTAACCAAACTGATCTGAACCAGATTAGCGATAAGGCCAGTATCATTGATGCCTTCTTCACCTTTGCTCAAGCTGAACAACAGCGTGAGGCACAAGAACTGATTAGCGCTGAGAGTCTGAATGCAGAGGCGGCCAGGCGCTATATAGCCAACTCGCTAAAACGGGAATTTGCCAGTGACAATGGCACTGAGCTTAATGCCGTTCTGCCTAAAATGAGCCCGCTTAATCCGCAATACCTTAGCAAAAAACAAAGCGTGTTCCAGAAAATCGCCGCCTTCGTCGAGAAGTTCAAGGGTGTGGGCGGTGTGATATGAGCAAGCGACCTACCCAATCACCCAATAAATCTGAGGTTTCTCTCGCCCGCTCCTCGGCCGCCGAATATCTGATTTTCGTCGCTGCCACGGGTGGCGGCAACACCAGCGTGGAAATGCGTTACGAGGATGAAAATCTCTGGCTCACGCAGAAAATGATGGCCACACTCTACGATGTATCGGTGCCCGCCATCAGCCAGCATTTGAAGCGCATCTATGCTGATAACGAGCTTGCGCGAGAGGCAACTGTTAAGCAGTACTTAATGGTTCAAACCGAGGGTGGCCGGGAGGTTCAGCGCACGGTGGATCACTACAGCCTGCAGGCCATCATCGCCGTCGGTTTCAAGATCGAGAATGAGCGCGCAGTGCAGTTCCGCAAGTGGGTCAACCAGATCGTCAAGGACTATACGATTCAGGGATGGGTCATGGATGTGGAACGGCTGAAGAGTGGCGGCAGCGTGCTGACCGAAGAGTTCTTCGAGCGGCAATTGGAGAATATCCGGGAAATCCGGCTCTCCGAACGTAAGTTCTACCAGAAGATTACCGACATCTATGCGACGGCGCTGGACTACGATGTATCGGCCACTGCCACTAAGCGTTTTTTTTCCGCCGTACAGAACAAACTGCACTATGCCGTTCACGGTCAGACTGCGGCGGAAGTGATCGTGGACCGCGCCGACTATCGCAAGGACAACATGGGTTTGACCAACTGGGAAAGCGCCCCCCACGGCAAGATTTACAAGTACGATGTCACGGTTGCCAAGAATTACCTGTCGGAATTCGAGCTGAGCCAGATGCAGCGTATTGTTTCTGCTTATCTGGATATGGCCGAAATGCAGGCCATGCGCAAAATCCCCATGACGATGGCTGACTGGGAGCAACGCCTGAGTGGCTTTTTGACGCTATGGGATCGGGAAATTCTGCAGGACGCCGGCAAAGTGACGGCGGAACTTGCCAAGGCACATGCCGAAAGCGAGTTCGAGAAATACCGCATCGTGCAAGACCGACTGTTTGAGAGTGATTTTGACCGACTGCTCAAACTGATCGACGCCAATGGCCAACCCCGCTCTGATGAGGAATAGCTCCGTGGCGGCAAAGAAAACAACCCCGAGTTGGAGCAACGTCAAAGCCAAACTGGCCGACTTTGACCGTGCCGGCCTGATGGGGCTAGTGCAAGATTTGTATACTGCCAGTAAGGATAACCAAGCATTTCTGCACACCCGCTTCGCGCTCGGCGGTGATGTCCTGAAACCTTATAAGGCCACCATTGACCGCTGGTTGTGGCCGGATGTATTCAATAATCAGAACACATCGGTGTCCAAGGCGAAGAAAGCGATTTCGGAATACAAGAAAGCCATCGGACAGCCAGTGGATCTGGCTGAACTGATGGTTTTTTACTGCGAGCGGGCGACCGGCTTCAGCGACGATGTGGGCTTGCAGGATGAAGGCTACTTCGACGCTCTGGTGCGAATGTTCGAGCAGGCATTGAAGATCGTCCACTCGTTGCCCGAAAATGCACGCGCCGATCTAATTGACCGCCTGGATACGGTTTGCCGCATCTGCCACAACTTCGGCTATGGCGTCGGCGACGACATGGACGACTTGCTTGCCGAGCATGGAATCTTCCGACATCAATGACCTGGAGGTGCTGCGCACCAAAAACGCCCGCCTGATCTCGCTGCTGAAATCCCACCACATCGAATAACGTCTGCCGCCCCCCGCCTGCTGCACCAGTTCCAGAACCCGAGCCCTCACGGCTCTCCACTGTCGAAAAGGTCGCTCTGTTCCATCGCCTGTTTCGGAGACGAACCGACATGTATCCAGTCCGGTGGGAAAGCAAGACCACCAGCAAGACCGGGTACTCGCCGGCCTGCGGCAATGAATGGCTTGCCGCTCTTGACACGTTGCTACTGGCGCTGCCGATTTCATGGAACGGCCACCTTCAGCAGTACGACGGGCACCTGCACCGCGAGCACGCCTGCAAGGCCGACGTGCGGATCATTGACTTCGTGGACACCGGCTACCTGGCGCTAATACGGATGTGGGACAAGCGGCAGCGTGGCTAACGGGCAATGGGCTACCGGATTGTGGAATACCAGCAGGAACCCCCACCCGCTGTATAGAACTCGTGTTGTTGTGGCAGCCGCCCCACCACCAATAAAATCAAGGACAACGGCTCTCTGTTGTCCTTTTTTCTCGCCTATGCCCAGCACGACCGCTTTTATTTTCAATGAGTTGCGGACTTTGCGATTTTTATCCACCGAGCATATCAGCAGCTACTTTCTCTCTCCGTGGCCGTTTTCTCTCCTGTCCCTGCGCTTCCACCAACTCGAAGTCAACGAGTTTTATTTTTTATTTCCTTATTTATCAGTCGATTAGACGCGGACTCGGATGAACGGTTTAGTTTGAGAATTGGTAGTGGAAGGGAACATCGGCACCCTCAATGCAATTAAACTACTCCCTTTGCCAAACATACTTCTGCCCACAAAAGTGTTTGCTCTATCACATCAACAAACCAAGATGGATCACAAAGTGGCGGTTCATCATCCGGAATTTCTTCATAACGTAACACAACACCGTAAGGCACCAACTGTGCAAAGTCTTTGGAGGCACTCGGCAAAGGTAAGTTGGCTTGCCGTAACAGTTCGACCAACATCACCAAATTGTGGGTGCGGGGATAGGCAACATTGGCATTCGACAATACTGCCTTTAGTGATTTTTCTACTGCTTGCTCCGCATGAAAACCCAATACCCATCCCGGAGCATCCGCTTCTTTGGCCAGCCGATGTACGACAAAGAAATCATCGCGTGCTTTAGCTAATAAGCTATTTGCATGATCAAGCTGCGAATTCATGCAAAATTCCTTCTCGTGCTGCATGCCACGCCAGTGTATTGGTTATTATTTTTTGTTGCTCAAAGGCCGCAGCACTTAACACTACCACATCCGCCGGAATCAGATGTAAGCCCAGTAAAGAAGAAAGTCTCGCCATTTCCGCAAAACGATTTTTTACCTCAGGTTCGATCACCAGCAAATCCAAGTCACTATCAGGCAATGCGTCGCCGCGTGCTTGAGAGCCAAATATAATTACGCGGCTTCCTGACGGCAACTCGTCCGACAAGCAACTCGTTGCTTCATCAATCCAGTTCATATTTGGCCTTTAAGTTCATTATTCATCCTGTGTTTGCCTTGACCCACATACGCAACTCATTATACTGGAGGCCAAGCGAATAATCCCTCATGGTAAAAATTCACCGCGCCGAGGTCGGCGGCTTGCCTGGAAAATTTCGTCATCTATTCAATTTTATCCTCTTCAAGCACCATCTTGAATTATGAAGAAATATAGCGACCGCGCTTCGCGCGGCACGGGAAAACCCGCTCTCGTCTTCTCCTGCCCTTTAAATTTTCGTAACTACTCAGGTACCAATCTGTAATTGATACTTACGAAAATCAATGGGGTCAGACTCCATTGATCTTGAATTTTTTGATCTTCGATCGCCCCCTTTGGCGTTCGGCTGAACCCGTCTTATCGACTGTGTTTTTATGCGATGCTTGAAATGAACGCTGCCCTGTACCCAAGCCTTATTGGTTGCATTCCTGATTTCAAACAGATTACTTTCGGCAAGTTGTTGCTTGAATAACTGCTGATACGCATCATGCCGCGCATTATCGGTTTTGCCCAGTTGAACATACTCGGTATGAGGCATTATTAAT
>CAIRBC010000468.1 GCA_903876685.1 uncultured Nitrosomonadales bacterium
TAGGATAGTGTGTTTTGCATGCGTTGCATGATAGCCAAAAACTGGCTAGAACGCAAGACCCTACATTGGATTATTCTACCTTTTGTTGCATCTAACACAAAAATTTACATCTTGTGTGCATATTTGCCGGAGGGACACTATGGCGTTGAACACCGCTAGCATGATGATCCAGCGGCCCATATCGGGCAGTTGTGCAAAACCGGCCAACACGGCCATTGCCATTGAAATCAGTCCCACGATGGCGAGTGTTCTGAGCAAGCCCAAATAATCTCCGCCGCCGACGATCGCGGCGACGGCATTGAATACCAGTTGCAGTTCATGGATATTCCAGTAAGAGAATACCTCGTAGGTTGGCATGATTAATGACCTACCCCAAACACAGTCATCGAAGTAAACGCTTGAGCAGGAATCCCGGCAACCATTGACTGATGCATCAACTGCAACTGTCTTTCAAGCTCCGCTTCCTTCTGAACCGCGCTATATTCCGCAAGTCGTGTTGTTTGGAGCTCTGTTTTGAGAGCGATTATTCTGTCACTTAATTTTTGAAGTGCATCTTGCGCATCTTGAGGGGTTGGGCCATTTTGCGAGTTTGCCAAGGCTTGCAATGCTGTCACAAGGATATTGTTGATATACGCATAGGCAATATCAACCGCAATCAATCTTTTATACGCCTCGATAAAGCCAGGATTGACCGATGCGCTGGTCGAAATCATTTTCCAGACAGGCATGATTGAGGCATCGACCAACTTAAAATCATTGGTATTTTGCACGCCACGCGCAACGACGTTATTTCTCAAATTATCAATGGCGGTCGAAACCTGATTGTAAAACGGCGTTACGGTGATTGAACTCACGGTAGGATTGAGACAGTCAGTTGTGGTGTCACAGGCAAATATGTTGACCTTGGTTGTCTGTCCATCGTTGTAACCGATAAAGTCTTTAATATCCACGCCGGTCGGGTCTTTGTAACGCCAGCTCGTCTTCGCGTTTGTGGTGCCATTGGGCGGATCAATAATGATCGTTCCGGTCAGGCTCATGATAAAAAGCATGTCTTGCGTATCCAGACCGGAACTTTTGTTTACTGCTTTCCAAACTACATTACCTGGCTGTATCTGATCTTTTTTGCTTGGGTCTTGCGCGATTGCTGCATTTTCTGCCGCCACAGCGTTGCCAGCGTTTCCTTGTGTGTTCGTTAAAGAATCAAAAGAATCAGGGAACATGTTTGTAACTGCTCCACCAACATGGCTAAACATGGTCGAAAGGTTGTCTGACAAATCTGCGCCCTTCACGAACGGAATACCTGAGGTTAATTTGCAGGAGTTGACGTTCATCCCATTCACCTTGTTCGCGACATCCTGCAAATACTTGAACAGATTTGCCATATCAGGCATGGAAGCCTGAATAGCCAACAGAAACGCGTAGCTCAATGAGGTGCCGATATTCTGAAACAAGGCGGTAATGGACGCTTTGTTAATGAATGAGAACGAACCCGCTGTCAGATCAATTCCGCCACAACCGATGTTCAACGAAGGCGGTGTCATGGACATGAGCTGGTAGTTTTTAACCGGCGACCGTTGATAAATTCCACCTGCTGAATACCCGTTCTGCGTTTGCCCCTTGTAGGCGGATGGCGGCGTCGTATTTGTGTACCCTCCCAGACTGTTGAACCAGCTTTGCATCCCGGAACCCACATTGGCATTGACCGGCGCTGAAATCAGGCTGGTGGCCGCAAAAATCGAGATAAGTAACTTTTTGTAACGCATGACGAAGTCCTTTCAGAGATCGCCGGGCTTGGTTTGAGTCAGCACGTAAATCCGGTCCACAAAATCCTGCAACGCCAGCACGCCCGAACCGAGAATAACCATTTTGTGTGTTTTGACATTTCCCAGCACAAACAATGGCACGGCCTCAACCCCAAGCTTGGCAGATAGGCCATTGTCCTTGACTGTGGGCGGCAGTCCTTCAATGGTTGCCCCATCCAGACTGATAGGCAGGATCGTCATGTCGTATTGGCGGGTAATCCATTGCAGGGTGGGTACCATGTGTTTGCAATAAGGGCAGTCGCCACGGAAGAAAAAGAAAATCCCCCACTCTTTTGCAAGTTCCGTCATGGTGTCGGTTTGCTTGGCATCCCTCTCGCGTGTTGCCACTTTGATAGCGGAGTTGTTCATTGGATTTTTGAGTTCAAAGTTAAGCTCGGCGTTTTGCCACAGCACGCGCCGCCACACATCTGCGTAGTAGGCTGCACGCTCGATCTCTACCTTTTGGGCTGCCATGTACGACTTGATGTTTTCCGGGGTGGGATGCACAACGGATAGCGCGCGCTTGGCATCGAGGTCTTTGCGGATTTTATCCAGCTCTTCAACAGCCTTTTCTTCCTTGGTTTTGTTCACGGCATCCGGCGCTTCATCTTTCGGTGGTTTAATTTCTTCTTCGCAATACCAGTTGAATTTCTCTTGTCCATGACACGCCCAAACTGATTGATAATCAATGCCAGAGGGATAGTCCTTTTCCTGCGCGAAAACTACTGGCAGCAGTAATACGGCCAGCATTACGAACAGAATTGGTTGCAATAGGCGCATGAGTTATTTTTTCCCCGTCGCCAACTCTTTCACTCGCTGCGTGTAATCACGCATCAATCCTGCCGGGGCATCCTTTACGATCGCGGCTGCGTTGATCAGCGTGCAATTACACTCCCTGGATACCTGTGTCATTGCCGCGTCCAGTTGCTTACCGAAGCGCGATGCTGACTCAATAATGTCTGCCTGCGCCTTCTGATCCATACCGGGTTTCATTTGCGCGGCCAGTTTTTGTTGCTGCAAAGTGACAATGCCGATAATGTCCACCTTTGCCATTGATGGCGCTGGGTGAAAATGTTGCCATCCTGCGGTAACGACGATTGCAACCGCTGCTAAAACGGTTCCGGTGATGAGGTGAGCCAGTCTGGACATGATTTTCCTTTTTGTTGGATTGAGCCGTTAAATACCTGAGACGGGCCTCTCTTGTTTGGCACTCTCATCTTTAAGCTGCTCCGCTGGCGGGTTGTTGCTGGCAGCAGGTAGAGGTTTCAAGTCACGAATGTAGAAATGTTTCAGATCAGCTTGGGTGATCCCATCTTCAAAATGCCTGATACTCTGTTCGCCTGAATAGATGGCAGTGTATTGATCAAGGCTTACGCCCATTACAGTTACGCCCTGTATCACCCTGTTTACAAAAGACACCGCGCGCCCCATATTGTCGTACTCGATCAATACGCGGTCATATCCAATAAAGTTTAAGCGCCCCGGCCCATCTACAATCCCAAGAATCCTGAATTTGTTCGCTACAAGTTCAGAGAGTTTGGGTTGGTATACTCTGACGGTATTTCCCCTCGCAGTCGCGGTTGCAATATATTTCCGGGCGATTTCATCGGTGTCTGCATTGGATTGATATGTCCTCAGTGAACTGGCGGCACCCTGCATGTTGGCGGAATCACTGAGATGTTTTTCAAAAGCGATCATCACCCCGTTAATTCCCTTGAACTCAAACCGAGCCTTTGTAAGATCGTCCGGTATGGTTTCTGTCTTGCCGTCTGGTGTGAGGTCGTAAAAGGCATTGACGAGCGGTTTGTCAGTGACCTGCCCGTACAAATCAAGACGGCGCGTTGATGAATTTATTCCCAAAACATTACCTACCAGGTTATCCATGAAACCAGCCTGACAGGAACTGCTCACGGAAATAAGCGCAAGCATGGCGAGTGCGACCAGTGATAATTTTCGTTGTGGCGTTATATTCGTTGTCGTAGTGCTATTTTTCATCTTTGTCCGCTGTTCAAAATGATTGGCTTGTTCAAATTTATGCCGGTTTGCACTGTCACGATATTTGCTTCCTTCTGTCCGGCCTGTCACCTTTGCGCCGGTCGTTCCTGATTCTTTCGTCAAGCAGCACCTCAATGGCCTGTTCCGTGGTCATACCCATTTCCTCGCGCATCTTTTTGATCCTTTCAAAATCTTCTGCGCGTGTTGAAAACAGCATCATCGAGAACGGGTCGAGCAACAAACGCCCAACGCCAGACCCCATCGGGCTATGCACGAACACTTCTGAATAGTTGCCGTGATCGGTGGTAATTGAGGATAGCTGGCGTTTCATCCATTCATCTACCGTGAGCTTGCCTTCCTTGCCCAAGCGATCTATGTTTTCAGGTTTTTGGCGTAAAAGAAACAGCCAGTCCGCATTATTGATAGTGGCTTTGGTGGCCTCAGTCTTGTAATAATCATCTACGCTCTGAGTGATGGTGCCGAACGCACCTCCATACTTACGCGCGCGGCGATAACCGGCCTCGATGAAGTGTCCGCTGCTGCCGCTGCCCATCAAGTCCCAGGCTTCATCGATAATCACGATCTTGCGCCGTGAACGATCTAGATACATTTCCTGAGTAATACGATACATGATGATCTGCATCACAACCGCCTGCAGGTCACGTTTGCTCTTCAGTTCCTCCAGTTCAAGGACAATAAAATCCTTGGTGAACTCGATATTTGCCTGTCCTTCAAAGTAGCTCGCATATACCCCGTACTTGGTATAAGACTCCAGCGCAATGGCCATGTGCATCAACTCCGGTTCTCTGTCCGCAGTATCATTGATTTTTCCGGTGCAGAGCAGGTCGTACACGTCAGTAATGGTCGATTCTTTACCCGTTGCTTCCCATACCCGTTTGATTGCTGATGCCAGTGAGGTGTAGCAATAATTATTCAATGGCTCGCGTGGACTGGCCATTTCAGCGAGTAAGGGCAGCAACATTTCCATGTCATTGTTGATGTCCCTAACCATCGAAAACGGATTGAGACAGATCGGATTATCTTTATGATCGGTAAATTCAATAAACTCGCCGTCCATCAATTCACAAAGATTTTTATAACTCCGGCCAACGTCAATAATCCAGACCTTAGAACCAGCTGCGCGATAGCGATAGGCCATTTCATTCACAAAAACGGACTTGCCTGAACCGGACAAGGCAGCGACCGCAAAATTATAATTACCGCCCTTGTTATCAAACAGATCAAATCCCATAGGCTGTCCACGCCGGCCAAACAGCGTAATCATCGGGGTGGGCGTGCCCTTCCACTCTGCGAGCAAGGGCGCAGTCATTACGGCATTGTCGAGGGTTTTGGTGTACACCCTGCCGAATGACATCAGGTCTTTTTGCATCGGCCTCCCCAGTGTCATCGGCATTGACGAAGCGAATGCCTGCGTTTGCAAGTAGTAATCCCTCGTAATGTCGTAACCCCGTGCACGCCATACAGCTCGAACGGCATGTTCGGCGCGAGAAGCTTCCTCAATGCTCGAAATCAGGCATATCTGGTGAAACATACGCAGTGTGCTTTTTCCATCATCAAACGATTGGAGCACCGCTTTCCAATCCGCTTGACGCTCTTGAAGGTCGGTTTGAAACCTTGCCATCGGCGATGCCGCATTTTGCGTTGCGCGGGCCGATTTGAGCTGCGCATACGTTCGTGCCGACTCATGATCCTGCACAACAGTCCCCATCGTTATCAAGAACGGGCACGGCATGGAAAGTGCGGATTGATATTGGTCTCCAATTACATTGCCCATGTTGGTTAATCGACTAAATTTCGGGTGGTTTCTGACCGAGAAAAACTGCATCACCGTTTCCTTGCCACCACTCTTGGTAAAACGTATGGCTTCATCACTTAAACATGAGGCAATTTCTCGGTTGGCGAGTTGTTCGCGCATGATCTGGTTAGTGTCATATTTTTTGGTAAGCCTGGCCCGCGTACCCTCTTCCGAGTTAAAAACCCGTTCGTGATCGAAAAAATCACCGACAAAATCCAAGAGGTGATCCGGCGTCCAATCAAAACCATCCAGATAGGCGGATCGCAGTGTCGCATGAACACTTTCCCGCGTTCTAAGTGCTTGTTCAACGTCTGTTGCTTCAAACGGTGAAAGCGGTAATGCAATCGAAATGACACAGCGGAAATTTCTGAGCAAATATGCGGAGCTTGCCAGCAGCGATTTTGACGTACCACCCTGATAATATTTGTTTCGACGCTGGGCGATTCCCCTTAGTTCTTCCTGTTTCACCAACGCGGATTGTGCATCCAGCGTTTCACTAATATCCGGGCAGGCGTACAGGCTGATTTGTATACCTGAATCCGTTGGGCACGAAACAAACAAGCTGGACAGGATTTTTTCCATTTCATCCGTCGCACCCGTTTGAGGCATGATTTCAATAGCAAAACCGATTGAAAAATGCTCTTCCGTACCGAACCCGCCTTGATCCAAAATAAACAAACGCTCATCGTCCATCCAGCCGAAATACGGCATTAAACCCGCCAGCTTTGGCAAGGCGGCAAACTGTTCAATCAAACTGCACGGCAGTGCATCAGGACGACTATGCCGTTCGTGGAAAAATACTTTTTTAAGCTCAGCAAGAAATGACATATCAATTAACCGACTGCGGTTGCTGTGCCGGCACAGGTGGCTGCGCCTGGAATTGCTGCCCCGCTGGTTGATCAACCTGTTGTTGCGGTTTAATGAGCGTCGGCGCAAGCACGCGGTATTGGTTAGTAATGTTTTGCTTGCTATGCGCAACTTGCCAGTGACCAGGATCGACTACAGCATATAAAAATGACTGATCGTGTAAAACCTTGCCTTCATCCTCCCAGGGTGCGATCCAAACACGCAAAACGGTTGGTTCGCTCAACAGGGGCGTGCCCGTTGTAGGCGCTTCGCCCACGACCCTTTCTTTCGCTAAACCCGTTTTACCGTAAACCGTCGCAGGCTTCCCCGTGTTGGCGCCGGGCAAATTGTTTGCGACTGCATTTGCATACACGCCCGAAACGGATGAGCAGCTAATGCCTGGCGGAGCTTTGCAAGAGAAAGATTTTTGAGCATCCAGACCTGTGGTGTTACACGCAGATACACAAATACAGCACAACAGCATTGCAGGAGCCGAATAACGCATTACTTACCTCCTTTACTCACCCAACCATCCAGTTGCTCAAGCGATGCAACCCCGGGCATTACACGACCATCAGAAGCGATCAAGGTCGGGGTGCCATTGATATTGAGTGTTTGACCAAGCTTCATGTTGCGATCTATCGGGTTGGCACAATCCGTTTTGTCTACAGGCTGCTTGCTGTCTATCATGTATTCTTGCCATGCTTTCTGCACATCAACCGAGCACCAGATCGACTTGGCTTTTTTCGAAGACTCGGGGTGCAGTCCGTCCAGCGGATACAGAAAGGTGTAGATCGTCACATTGTCCAGCTTAAATAATTCCGTCTCCAGCTTCCTGCAATAAGGGCAGTCAGGATCTGAAAAGATAGCCACCTTTCGGCTTCCTTTGCCATGCACGGTCTTGATGGCATCCTTGAGTGGCAACTGCGCAAAATCCACTACATTCATTTCCTCAAGGCGCTGCGCCGTCAGGTCTTGCTGGGTCTTCATATCAAAAACGTGGCCAAAGATAAAGAAGCGCCCTTCCGCGTTTGTGTAGCCAATGTTTCTACCCATATCCACTTCATATATGCCAGCAATCCCCGTTTGGTGGACACCAGTGAACTGCGTGGACGGATACAGTACATACAGGGATTTTTCCAGCGCAGCTTCCGAGCTATCGGCAGCGCAGACCCTTGATGTCACCATCATTACAGCGACCACCGTAAAAATATATTTTCTAAATTTCATTTTTTCACCTAAGCTAGTTATCAAGAGGTTCATTCATTGCTTTTTTGCCACGCTTCCAAACTTCTGAGTAATCGCCCTGTGGTTTCATTGCCTGGTCATCTTCAAATGAAAATCCTTTGGTGAAAATGACTTCAACCGTTCTGCCTGCATCAATTTCAATGACTGGGAACAATTTTTCCGCAAGGTCGATGTAGTATTTGCTGAGCCGATCAAGCGTCTTGCCTATGCCCATGCCCACCCCGTTTTGAAGTTGCTGCCCCGGCGTGACGGTGTTGATCGTACCGAGCGGACTGATAGACTGCGTTGTGGCGCTATTTTGAAATGCCTGTCCAATACCGGAGCCAATGCCGGCCAGCAAAGCATTGGCGAGTACCTGACCTTGCTTACTGATCAGTCTGCCGCGCATCCCGGCTTTGCCATCTTCGCCAACCACATAACCTTTGACGGCAATATCAACTGCTTTACCGTTTCGACGTACACACGACAAATTCTCCAGTCTTCCATATGCCCTTTCCGAACTAATATCACCGTAGCTCGATGCCAGAATGAAACATTCCTTGATTTCAAATCGGTAGCGGTTAGGTAAAAAAGCATTGTCCTGTGTACGCATCAGAATAGGATGCGGGTTGGTTTGCGCCTGGCCACCTGTGGGCGCATCCAGTCCGCCCAGTAAGGCAACTCGTACAAACGATCCTGCGGGAATATATCCGGCACTGGTATCCGCTTGTTGCTTTGCAACAGGGGGAGCCGTGCTCACTTCAAAAGAGGCAATTCTTTTATCGTGCTCCGGTTCAGGCAACGGTATATTCTGATTGCCATTTGCAGGCATCGTGCCGGGTGAGTGCTGGGGTTGTGGAGGCGGCATAGGAGGCAGTGGCGGCAAAATAGATTGTGGCTGCACGCTTGCAGCGGGAACGGCCGATGCCTTTGAATTGATCTCAACCATCTGAGATTTCAGATCCTTGATGACATCATCCATCTGCTTCATTTGTGCAGCGGATTGCGTCATCCAGACATCCTTTGGATCAACTGTTGCGCCCGGCGCTGTAATATTGCTTGGTGGCTGTTGGGGTGAACTGGCAGCGGGTGGCGGCTTGGGTTGACTATCCATCAGGGAGAGACTGCCGAAAACCAACCCCATCAGTACGGTTCCTGCTCCACCCAGCATGATATATTGCCGGTTTTTTGGGGACAGATTAGCGAATTTTTCAGAGAGCCTAGACATTACTCGCCCTCACTAATGACATAAACGGGCGTTGATTCTCCCTCTTTCAAAACCTGATTTTGTATAACAACTGCTTGCACACCCTCACGGTAAAACTCGCGCTCATCCATGACAATCTGCTTACCGGAATGATTGGTCAACAGGTACGATTCACCTTTAATGCCACGTAGCTCGATGGCACTCAGCAGTTCAAATTTCACGCCTTTCCAGAGTGGAATCAACTGATTTTTTGCAATCCCCTCACCGTTATATAACGCGATGACCGTGCCAAGAATTGCTTCGTTTCGTGGTTCATTTCTGGCATTTTCCAGATTCTTAATAGGGTTATTTTTTCCGCGAATAATGACTGTTTCTGCGGGAATATCTTTAATATCCAAAAGTATTTTAAAGTGCTGATTGGTATCATCCGTGATAAAAACGCTCAGCATGTTTTTGTCAGTCAGCGGCTTCAGCCACGCAACGCCCGTGTCGGCTTCCGGTGTGACCGTGAACAGCCCCTCGGTGCCATAGATGCGCTTGATCTTGCGCCCTTCAATTTGAAACAGGTTTGGTTCATTCCGTGAAACAACGGCCACCGTTGATTCAGTCGGCGAGCTTTGAACCAGAATTTGTGCTGCTTCAACCTGAAAGCTACTTGCCAGCAGGAATACTAGTGCCGTACATATCTTGTTCATTGGTTTCCTTAAATTCACTGACATAAAGCCTTGAGTTGAGGTATTTGAATCCGACGACATAGCTGGTGCGTTTGGTGCTTATGCGCTTATCTCCCACAAAGGTACTCAGGTTGCCTACGATGGCGACCTTCTTTAAGTCCTCATTGACATTCATGGTTTCCGCAGAAAACTGTGTTGATGCAGTGTTTTTTGCCAAAAAATCTATGCGCGCCGTCATTTCTGCGGCCAGACGCCCGCTATCGGCAGGTGTTGCGTACCGTAAAAACTGTTGACGCTGATATTCGCCGGTTGTTGACGTGACGTTTAAAACCAAGCCTGCGTACCAATAGGCCATTTGTTCAAGATAGTCTTTGGATACGGTATCGCCAGTTACCCAAAAACTTTTGTTGACGGTAGGCGGGACGATGACGGTCTTTTCAAGACTCATGGTTTTCAACAAAGTGAACCCCATAATGATGATGACTATCAACAGCATGCCAACCGTCAGGCGAAGAAAGGTAATCTCGCTGGCCTTATTACTGATTGATGATGTGTATTTTTCAAGAATCACGGGTTAGCCCAGGAAGTATCGAATATCAGAAGTTGGAATTACGTTTGCCTTAAAAAGCATCTTGCTTGGAAGCCACCAGTACAACGAGTGGACGGCAAACTTTGAGTGCTTTCCTGCCTTTAATTTTCCATATTGCCACGCAGCAGCAAACCCACAGAGCAATCCGCCAACCATCATGCCGGACGACACGCCAACGCCAATAATCATTACCGCGATGATAAATTGGTCGGCTTCCCAGAACAGGAACTGTTCCAACTTGTCCAGCGTGCGCGGTATATATCCAATCTGGTTCATGTTTTTCCTCAGATGAGGGGGAGTAGTGAATCCCCCCTCTTTTAAGCTTATATGGTTGCAGACAAAATGCCGTTGATGACGGTTGGCCCATAGCTTAAAAATACGGCGAAGCCAATACCCACCAGAATAGGCATCGGGTTGCTCTTGGCCACAGAAATCATCGCGCCAATAGCAACTGCTGCGATGGCGACTGCACGACCAAAGTAACCACTGACGATCCCGCTGATCCAGGTGTAGAAGGTCAGAAATTCCGTTCCCGTTGTACCTGCGAAGGAAATTGCTGGCACGCCCATCATTGCTAACAGGGCAAGAACGCGAATATCAAGGTATTTACTTGTTTTCATGAAATAGTTTCCTTGTAAAGATGTTAAAAACGTTGTTTTAAAACTCTGATTGTCGATAGTTGTTCTGCTATATATCCTCCCCTTTTTGGTTATTTATTCTGTGTTTCTGGTAGTTGCACTACTCTTGCCACTACCCGTCGCATTTTGATAAGTGCAATTTCAGATTTGTTGTAGGGTGACAGCCGACAGCAAGCGCCTTTTGCTACAACTGAGATGAGTTTTGAATCAATGTCATGCTTATTCAGCCAGCTCGCGACAAAAAGCACACGGCTATGCGCCAACTTTTCGTTGTAACGCTCCGTTCCGATGTCATCCGTACCGCCAAGCAACTCGATTGATGAAGCTGATCGGGCACTCTGAGTAAGCAACTCAAGCGTTTTCTTCCCTTCGTTTGTAAGCGTGTGCTTGCCAAACTCAAACTGAATATCAAACGTCATTTCAGTCAATTTTGGCGGAGGTGGAGACAATGTAGGTGCTGGTATTGTGACCTGTATGTATTCAGCATCATCCAGAACCTTTGGGGTTCTGACGGGACAATTCTCGCGGCAAACACGGTATTTGCTGTCAAGATAGCCAATGTCAGGCTCGACAATGCTCTTCAAATGCTTTTTGGGCGGGCTGCTGCAACCGCCCAGCAATGTTAAGGGTGACAGTGCAATAAGCAGTAAAAGCAAGAAAAGGGCTTTATGTGTGTTTTCCATACAGGCATTTTCGCCGTAATGCAAAATTCACAACAAAAAATACTCGTCTAATTAGTCGAGTATCTTGTTTGACTTTTATCTTTATTTGTGGTCCGGAATTGAAAATCCGCAAGATGAATTTTTGCTTGTCGCAGGCATGGACATCATTCAACCTTTAATTTTTCGTAGTGCATGTTTGCGGCAATCTTTCTGGAATAGGCCGCCGCTTTGTCAGGGGATCGTGCGTTGTATGCGCCAATGGCTTTCCAGTCATATCCCATGCGTCTGATATTACCAGCCAGTATCCAGGCTGCAACAAACGTATTCGTGCAAGGGTTGAGTAGCTGTTGCTGGGTAATCCCTGTCTTGGCAAGCGTAGGCAACCAGCTTGAGTTAATTTGCATGTGACCTATGTCAAAACTGCCGTTTTCATTCCGATGAAAGGCTGAAGGATTGCCACCCGACTCGGTACGGGAAATTGCTTTGAGGATCTGAACTGGAATTGAATATCGTTGTGATGCCTGATTGAAACAGGCTGCATCTTCTGCTCGGCAGGCACCGACACTTACCGCGAGCGCTCCTGCAAAAAACACAATAATTTGGTTTTTGATCGACATGGTTCCGTCAAACCATTTTTTATTTTTTGCAAAACGGACAATGCGAAATTTCTTCAATTTTCAGATCGTAAAGAAATGAAGAGTGGCAGCGTGTGCACCTTGATAAATGAAGCTCTGTCGTCTTGATGTCACGAATTGCGTACCAGACTGCATTGATGTCAATTTCTTCATCTGCCTCAAGAAAAAAGCTTCTTGATTGCCAGGCAAGAAGGAAAACTTCTGCATGTGTTAATCGAGGGTGGGATTTTTCAAGGCTGAAATAAATTTCTGCTATGGTTGATAGAGAAATATGTAGATTTTTATTTAGTGATCTTTTCAGGAAGGAAATGACCCCTGTTGCACCACGGCCGGGGAGAGTTGCGTCATCACCTGGTTATTCTGGCGAACGTGAACACTGA
>CAIRBC010000469.1 GCA_903876685.1 uncultured Nitrosomonadales bacterium
CAAGCCCGTCAAGAAAATGTATCAGCACCCTCGTACACTGGTTTATGTCGGCATTATCTTGCTGGCATTTATCGGAATTTTGTATGGACTGACACATATGGGTTCCTTGACCTTGAAAGTAATTCCGGAGCGCCAACCCTTGTTTGTGCGCGAGAGCGACGGGTCTATTCAGAATCAATATGAATTCAAGATTCTCAATAAAACTGCCAAGGATTTCCCGGTAACGGTTAGCGTAGAAGGCGGAATCAAGGAGCAAGTGATTATCGGCGCTGAGACCCCACTGCAGACGCATCATGGCAGAGGAGTATCCTATACCATCTTCGTCAAGGCACCTGCCGATCACATCCAGCAGGAAATTACCCCGCTAGAATTCAGAATTCAGAGTGTAGATGACCCAATGATCGCAGCAGAATACAAAACCCGCTTCAATGCCCCCAAACCTGGACAGGAGTAAAGGTCGTGATCTCGCAAAATAGCAAAAAAGCGCTGCGCAATCCTTGGTTCATCGGAATCATCCTGCTGATTATTCTGGTGCTGGGGGTAAACGGCGCATTTATTTACTTTGCCACCCATCACCGTTCAACGCTGGTGGACAAAGACTATAACACCAATAGTCGCAAGTCCAACGATGCCATGATCGGGGAATTGCAAGTGCAGAAGTCACTGGCTTGGAAGACCTCGATCAATCAACCCAAGCATATCGTCTTGAACCAGCCTACCGCCTATCAGATCAATGTGGTTGATCCTACCGGTGCGCCGGTAAGCGGCAGCCTGGAAGTAAAGACCTATCGCGCCTCGGATGAAAGCCGCGACACCTCGATTTTCTTTAGCGAAACCTCACCCGGTAATTATCAGGGTTATATCACTTTTCCACTAAAGGGGTATTGGGAGTTACACCTCCGGATCAAACGCGGAGAAGAGGTATTTGAGGTCAATACCGACAAGTTAATGGTCACTGCTTCCTGAAAGTATTAGCGAGCCTAGCCCGGATGTCATGAAATGGAATCCGGGGACTCATCTCACTCCCTGTAATCCGGGAAATTCACTCCCTGTAACCCTGGAAATCGCTCGCGAGCCGATTTCCTCGGATTCCGCTCCGCTGCCTCCGGTCTACAGTGCACTGTTTGAAGTAAATTATCTGTTGCCCTGTGTACACTAGACACCGGTCAAGCGTTGTGCGGCTTCGCGATATTTTTCGGCTGTTTTTTCTAGCACGTCCTGCGGAATGGACGGCGCTGGTGGTTGCTTGTTCCAACCAGAAGCTTCCAGCCAATCACGCACAAATTGTTTATCAAAACTGGGCGGATTACTGCCTACCCGATATTGGTCGGCAGGCCAGAAACGTGAAGAATCTGGGGTAAGCGCCTCGTCGATCAGATAAAGTTTTCCAGCCTCGTCCACACCAAATTCAAACTTGGTATCGGCGATAATGATTCCCTTGCTTGCTGCATAGCTCGCCGCCTGGGTATACAGCGCCAGCGCTGCATCCCGAACTTCTGCTGCACGCGTGGCTCCCAATAGTTTTTCCGCTTCGACAAAGGAAATGTTTTCGTCATGAGCGCCGATCGCAGCCTTGGTGGAGGGCGTAAACAAGGGTTCAGGCAGTATTTGCGCTTCCCGCATTCCCGAGGGCAATTGGATGCCACAAACTGTGCCGGTTTTCTGATAATCCTTCCAACCTGAGCCTGCCAGATAGCCGCGCACGATGGCTTCTATAGGCAAGGGTTGCAACTTTCGGGTGACAAAGGCACGGTTTTTCACCTGCGCTTTTTCCTGCTCGCCCTGCACTACCGATTCCGGATCGATGCCGGTCAGATGATTCGCTATGACAGGACGCAATTTCTCGAACCAGAAATTTGAAACGCTGGTCAGCACAGCGCCCTTTCCAGGAATAGGATCGGGCAGAATTACGTCGAAGGCCGAGAGCCTGTCTGTCTGTACGATCAATAAATGCTGTTCGTCTACCGCGTAGAGATCGCGGACTTTGCCACGATGCAGCAAGGGCAGGCTGTTAATGCGGGATTGTAATAGGGGTGTATTCATAATATAGGTTATGCGGGTTACAAAAATTTATTCATCGGTAGGATAAGGGAATCGCAGATGACCGTAGCGCACCAGCAGCACCGACATGGTCAGCAGCAGGATCGAACCGGTTACCGCGAGCATGCGCCAATCTTCCATCTCCTTGATATCCAGCACCAGATAGCGCGCCAGCGCCACGATGCCCAGATAAAGCGGAAAGCGTACCGGCAGCTTGCCAGACCGGTAAAAAGCGCCGACCATCGCAAATACTTCCAGATAAAGGAACAGCAGCAACAGATCAGACAGGTACACCTTTTCCAGTCGGATCATCGACGACACTTCGCTGGACATCGCAACCACCGTGGCGATTGCAATCACCAATAAACCTACATGTTCAGCCAGCAGTAAAAGCTTCTGGTTAAATTGCTGTATTGGTATTTTCATCGCTTATTCCTTGGAGCAGGAGGGTAAGGTTGTTTCGGCGATTGCCTGTGCCTGCTGCTTGCGATATTCGACTAGCTTCTGTGCCAGTTGCACATCTCCCAGCGCCAGCATCGACACGGCAAACAGTCCGGCATTTGCGGCACCCGCCTCACCGATGGCAAAGGTCGCAACCGGAATCCCCTTGGGCATCTGCACGATGGATAACAAAGAATCCATGCCCTTCAAATATTTGGAAGGGATCGGCACGCCCAGCACCGGCAAAGTGGTTTTCCCGGCAATGACACCCGCCAGATGCGCAGCACCGCCGGCACCAGCGATAAAACACTGAACGCCGGTTGCGATACTTTCGGCAATGTACTCGAACAACAGGTCAGGAGCACGATGCGCTGAGATGACTCTGGCATCAAAGCTTACCCCAAAGTCCTGCAGTTGCCTTGCAGCCTGTTGCATAATCTCCCAGTCATTGGCGCTGCCCATCACGATGGCGACTTTGCTCATATTAAATTTCCTTGTGGTAATTGACGAGGCGCTCGACTTCATTTTTAAAAACGGGTAATAAATTTTTGCTCATGCTGCATTCCTTTTAAGATTAATTGGATTTTACCGTTTTTCCGTGCTGCTCAATATGAATATTTATACAGATGTGCCGCTTACCGGGTCAGCGAGATGAACAACTCCGGTAATTTTTCCGGCAATTGCGCTACCTTATCGATGATGGTGTAATGTTTGCCAAATATATTCGAGACATAGGCATCTGCACCCGCATCCAGATTAATGCAATAGGCATAAATAGCCTGCTGCTCAAGTTCTTTTACCGCCTGACGCGCATCCTCGATGAGCAGAAGCCCGTCCTGACAGTCCACATCCGAAGGCTCACCGTCGGTCAGAATCAGCAGTAATTTTTTCTCGGCCTGTTGTTTTTGCAGATAATGAGCGGCATGACGCAACGCAGCACCCATGCGGGTCGAATAGGCTGCGTCCATTGCCGCCAGCCTTCCCTTTACCTGGTCGTCCCAGCTTTCTGTGAAACCCTTGATATGCTGATAGCGCACCTCGTGACGGGTATTGGAATGAAAACCGGCAATCGCAAAAGGGTCGCCCAGTTTATCAATCGCCCAGCCCAGTAAAGCCACTGCTTCACGGCTCAGTTCGAGTATCGTCTGCTCGACGCCTGCCGCCTTTTCGTTGAGCGACTGAGATAAATCGAGCAGCAGCAGCACGGCAATATTTCGTCCGTTACGCTGGTGACTCATGTTGATACGAGGGTCTGGCATTGCACCACTTTTAAAATCGATCAGCGACCTGAGCGCGATGTCCAGATCCAGTTCGCTACCTTCTTCCTGATAGCGGATACGAATTTTTTCTTGCGGTTTCAACAGGTCAAGTATTTTTTTCAGGCGTTTGGCCAGTGCAGCATGTTTTTCCAGCAGTTGCTCGATGTCAGTAGAATTGCCGGACGGATGCAGTGACTCATAGACACTCACCCAATCCGGGCGAAAACATTGATTCAGGTAATCCCATTCGTGATAATGGCGCGGCGGCAATCGCGTGCCTTCCTCCGCTGTCAAACTATTTTCAGGCTGGTCGAAGGCATCTTCTTCATCGCCTTGTTCGATAAATCGCCACAGTTGACGATTGTCATCCCGGTAGCTGACTGCGCTATCCTTGAAATGCACACGCGCCAGGTTGTCGCTGGCTTGATGGGTACGGACAATAAAGGTCACTGCCAGTTCTGCCATCTCAACTGAACTGGCATTCGGCATCTTTTGATGGAAATACTTTGCAAATTCAATAATCTGCGGATTACGGTAAGGATGCTGTGCATCCAGAATGGCACGCGACAGCATCGCCAGACGATGCCGCAAACCTGATTCCAGTTGCGGGTCGCAGGCATCTTCCAGTGGAACCGGATGCAAGGCGGCGTAAATCCGCCTTAGACCGGGATAGCGTTGCATCGCCAGATATTCCACACGACAGTCTTCAAGACATTCGATTGCCATGCGTTGAAACGGACTGTAGTTGTCGGCAAACATCGGCCTGGACCAGCTGCGGTGAGCAGCCATATGAGATAGGGCAGCGCGATAGCGATCCAGTCCGGAGATGCCTTGCAGCGCTTCGTAAACCTCCGGCAGGCGCATGCCGTGAGCGTCATCATAGGAAATTTGTAGCCGCACTTCGTCAAACACATCCGGAATGGCGACCAATTGCGCCTCGATATTCCACAAGCCGCGCAAATACATCGCCAGTCGGCGCTCGTACTCCACCAGCAAGCTGCCATGCCGCTCGCGCTGCAACACGGCGCGGCTATCCGCTGACTGCAAACTGAAATATTCTTGCTGCCGGTCTGGATGGTCGTTGTAATAGCGCACGCCATAGTCTACCCAGTTTTTCAGACCCGCCAGCGAAAGATGCCCTAGCAAGGAGGGAAGTTGCGCGAAAAATTCAGGAAGTCCCGGACTGGGAAAAGTCTGGTGTATGCCATGAATGGAGCCTGTGGTTCGCTGCATAAGGTCTAAGGCAATCTCGAGCAGACTCTGTAACTGCTGCACGGAGTGCAAACGTCGCGCAACAGACGGCAAAGCCTGCAAAAACGGCGTAATCGAATTACCATTGGGTGACTTCCACATGCGACGGATGCAATCCATCACCGGTGCTTGTGCATCCGCATCCATGCTTCGCGCAACTTCTGGCCATACTTCGAGAAAAATTAATATTGGTTCAGCGCCGCGTCCCATCTTGCCGAGAAAACGTGCATTAGTAATATAGGCTTCCAAAGCCGGTGTGCCGAGTACCGCCTGTGCAGCCTGTAAACAGTCGGGGAAAACCGTGGCTACGCGCGGGAAAGCGCAATCCAGCAGTTTCCAGTAGTCTGCATATTCAAGGGGCATCGTCGAAAGTGACCTGAGTATTCGAGAAAATCACTCGAACAGCGCATCGATCGCATGATCCAGCGTGTCGCGAATATCCGCATCGTCTGTGATCGGACGCACCAGCGCCATGCGGCACGCCGAACGTGGAGCAACACCTGCCTTGATCAGGGTGGCGGCATACACCAGCAGACGCGTGGAAATCCCCTCGTCCAGACCGTGCCCCTTCAGATTTCGTGCAACTATGCCAATCTTGATCAGTTGCGAAGACAACCCTGCTTCGATGCCGGTCTCCTTGCAAAGGATCTGAGCTTCCAGTTCGGCATCCGGGTAGGCAAATTCAAAAGCGGTAAATCTTTGTTTGGTCGATTGTTTCAAATCTTTCAACAGACTCTGATAGCCTGGGTTATAAGAAATAACCAACTGAAAGTCGGGGTGTGCCTCCAGCAATTCTCCCTTTTTATCCAGCGGCAGCGTGCGTCGATGGTCGGTCAACGGATGAATCACCACCGTAGTATCCTGACGCGCCTCGACGATTTCATCCAGATAACAGATTGCCCCGAGGCGTGCGGCAGTGGTCAGCGGACCATCCAGCCAGCGCGTACCATCGGCGTCCAGCAAGTAACGACCGACCAGATCGCTGGCAGTCATGTCTTCGTTGCAAGCCACGGTGATCAGCGGCTTGTTCAGTCGCCAGGCCATGTATTCGACAAAGCGTGATTTACCACAACCGGTCGGCCCTTTGATCATGACTGGCAAGCGCGCCGCATAGGCAGCTTCGTACAAGGCGATTTCCTCACCCTGAGCCTGATAGAAAGGTTCATTTTTTATTTTGTAGGAGTCATTCATTGGATTAGCCGTCGAAGTTTGAATCACGGGGGCGACACGCCCCCCTTATGATTATTTGTGTACGCCAATCTTTTCACGCCAACCCGGGTATAGCTTGTCGGCATCTTTGGGGAAGGAGGCAAAGGCACGCGCAAATTCCTGATGCTGTTTCGCATATTCAATCGGATCTGCACCCGCCTTCCAGCATTCATAAGCCTGACGCAACGAGATCGCACCGGCTGCTGGTGAATCGATATGCCCATAGGAGCCGCCGCCCGCAGTATTGATCACATTGCCATGACCGAGATTTTCGAAGAAACCAGGCAGGCGCAACGCATTCATGCCACCTGAAATGATCGGCGTGGTCGGTTTCATGCCGTACCATTCCTGATGATAGAAAGGACCGGTGCAACTGTCGCGCTCGATCATGTAGGCAATAATGCGGTCGTCTTTGCCGCCTTCCATCTTGCCAAAACCCATGGTGCCGACATGAATGCCGGAAGCCCCTTGCAATCGCGACATCTTGGCCAGGACAAACGCGGTATAGCCCCGTTTTGACGAAGGCGAGGTAACCGCGCCATGACCTGCGCGATGATAGTGCAGGTACTGACCCGGGTATTGGCGGCGTGCGGTGGTAATCATGCCCGGACCGCCGACATAACCATCCACCAGAAACGCCACCTTGTCGGCATCCGGGCCGAAGGTTTCCAGCGCAAAATCGGCACGGGCACACATTTCATGATAATCATCGGCGGTGATATTCATCGAGAACAGTTTGGCATGTCCGGTTTCATCCTGAGCGCGCTTGAGCGAATCATATACCAGCGGCAGCACTTTCTTGATCGGACAAAATACCTGATTACCCTGTGGTTCGTCATTCTTGATGAAGTCGCCGCCCAGCCAGAACTGGTAGGCTGCCTTGGCAAACGGTTCGGGACGCAGACCCAGCTTGGGTTTGATAATCGTACCTGAAATATAACCGCCATCCTTAAGCGGACGACCCAGGATGCGCCACAGATCGGAAATATCCTTGGCCGGACCATCGAATAACTGCAACATACGCGGCGGTACATAGAAGTCCTGCATCTGCAGATTCGCAATATCGCCCATGCCCTGATTGTTGCCTACACACAGGGTGAGGAAAGAAACGATCATCAAACGTCCGTCGGTCAGATTGCGGTCAAACAGGTCATTGGGATAAGCGACCTTCATGATGCCACGCGCTTCGTCAATAAAATAAACCAACGCGTCCACACCCTTGGTGAAATCGTCGGTGGTCGAGACTTCTACATTGGTTCCGGTTGAAGATTCGGCGGCGATATGCGCAGCGGCTTCCAGATAACCCGTACCAGCGCCCGGTTGCATGGTGTAAGCGACCAAAATGTGCTTGCCATTTTTGATCAGTTCAGCCTCATCCAGGCTAAGATCGGCGTAACGATTCGATTGATCCATTTATTTGCTCTCCTGTAATAATTGTTTTTAACGTGAAACACGCGTAGCGACTTACTCCCCCTCGCCCGCTTGCGGGAGAGGGATGGGGTGAGGGAAACGGACATGGCGGTTTCATTACAAAGGGTGGCATCA
>CAIRBC010000470.1 GCA_903876685.1 uncultured Nitrosomonadales bacterium
GGGGTCTCTCCCGCAAGCGGGCGAGGGAGAAGACGATCGCTGCGCGAGTTTCACGTTAAGCTAATGCCGCACTTCCTTTGTAGATTTTTCAGGATCTGTGGCATTTTCTGATTAATTATGACAGGATCTTAATTATTCTTTAAAGTCATATATATCTTTCCAAGTCAATTAGTTAATATGATAATATCTATTCATTAACTATTCATCATCTTCATGGAATCTGATCTTATCAAGGAACTTCGCCGACGCCAAATTGCCTCAGCGGCCGATCTGAAGCAGGCGCTAGGCATCAGTCAAGCGACCTTTTCACGGCTAATTGGAAAAAATTCCGAAAAAGTTGCAACTATAGGTCAAGCCCGAGCCACACGTTACACTTTACGCAGAAATATTCAGGGTATGGGTCATGAATTTCCCATTTTTAGAGTGACTAACACTGGATCTATCGCCAAACTTGGCTTTGCAGTCTGCCTTGAAGGTGGACGTTGGTATGCTCACGATCCGATCACGGGTACAGAACGTTTATTTGAGGGAGTGCCCTATTTTTTATCTGATTTACAACCACAAGGCTTCATGGGAAGAGCTTTTCCAAAGCAACATCCAGAACTTCAGCTTCCTCAACGATTATCCGATTGGAGCGATGATGATGTGATGAGGGCTATAGTCAACAATGGCAATGATACGATAGGCAATTTAATGGTTGGAGACAGTTCCATGCGTGCATACTTGGCAAAACTGTCTCAACCAGTATTGGCTTGTAAAGAATCAGAATGTTCATCTAGCTATGCTGCTCTTGCCGAATCAGCGCTGCAAGGTGACCCGCCCGGTTCTTCCGCTGGCGGCGAACAACCAAAATTTGCAGCGACCCTGTGTAATGGCAGCCATATTCGACAGGTACTGGTCAAATTTTCACCTGCAGATAACTCCTTGGCATCACAACGCTGGCGTGATCTGTTAATTGCGGAACATTTAGCGAGTATTTCTTTGCAACCGATTGTTGCAGCCGCTAATTCCCGGCTTATTGAAGCGGATTCACGAATCTTTCTTGAAGTAGCACGTTTTGATCGATCTGGAGAGCACGGACGCATCGGTGTTATTTCCCTTGCTGCTTTAGATGACGAATACTATGGACTTCGTGATAATTGGCTTGCCGCTGCTGGTCGTTTAGAGCGAGATCGATTAATTAGTGCTGCAAATGCAGAATCAATACGGCTAATGTACTCATATGGTGGCTTGATAGCCAATACTGATCGACACTTTGGCAACATTTCATTTGTTATCGATCACGCAGGAAAGTTATCCATCGCGCCGTCTTATGACCAACTTCCAATGCTCTATGTGCCTTCCAACGGACAAATAATTGATCGCAAATTTACTATCGAACTTCCACAATCAAATACATTTGCTGCTTGGAAGAGGGCATTGCCATGCGCAGAAGCTTTTTGGCAAAGCGTTATGGATCATGCATTGATTTCGCCAATATTTAAAGATATTGCGAAGGAAAATCTTGAACAGTTGAACCTGCAAGCACGATTAATTGAAAAAAACATAAGCTAAATACATGGCATTAACTCTCGATTCGGGGTACTGCGGATAACAACGTCTGTGTATAAGCATGTTCAGGTGCACGTAACACCGCTTCGGTCGTGCCGCGCTCTACAATACGTCCCTGATACATCACACACACCTGGTGCGCGAGATATTCGACCACAGCAAGATTATGGGTGATGAATAAATAGCTCAGGTTCAATTCCTGTTGCAGTTCTTTAAGCAGATTCAATATCTGCGCCTGCACCGACACATCCAACGCGCTGGTAGGTTCATCGCAGATCAACAGTTGAGGCGAGACCGCCAACGCGCGTGCAATTGCGATACGTTGTCGCTGCCCTCCAGAAAATTCATGGGGGTATCGCCATTTGACGTTGCGCGCCAGACCGACCTGATCCAGTAACGCGTCTATATGTGCCTGGTATCCCGCAGTAACTCTGGCACCACTGCCCTGCAATGCAATCATCCCTTCTTCGAGAATTTCAGCAACACGCATTTTCGGGTTCAACGATGCATAGGGGTCTTGAAATACCATCTGCATCATTGCCCGTTTGCTGCGTAATTCACCAATCCCCAGCCCGGTTAATTCGTGCCCGGCAAATTGCACACTGCCTGCCGTAGGCTTGATTAATTGTAATAACGCCTTGCCCAAGGTGGTTTTGCCGCAACCGGATTCGCCCACCAGTGCCAAAGTGCTGCCCTGCATGATTTCTAGCGACACGCCGTCCACCGCTTTGACATACCCGTGCGCACGTTGCAATATGCCTTTCCGGATAGGGAAATAGACTTGCAGGCCGGTGACTTCAAGAAGTTTATGAGGATTAGCAGGAGCTTGCTTGTCAGAAATTTCGATGACTTTAGCCTCGGAATCAACCGACAAATTACCAGCTATAGCCCCTGCATATAGATGGCATCTTACTCCCCGCTCTGCTTCAAGTGCTATCCATTCCGGCGTTTTTAACCTGCATAATTCCCAGACTTTGTTACAACGCGGCGCGAACCGGCAGCCCTGCGTGATACTACCCGGCGCTGGCACATTGCCGGGTATGGCTGCAAGCGGTTGACTGCGCCGTGCTGCATCGGGCATCGCGGCGAACAATTGCCGGGTATAGGGGTGCAAGGGTTGAGCAAAAAGTTGTGCACGGCTGGCCTGTTCGACGATCTGACCGGCATACATCACACCGACCCGTTGCGCCATTTCCGACACTACACCGAGATCGTGAGTAATCAGCAATAGTGACATGCCAGAAGCTGCCTGCGTATCACGCAACAATTTCAGGACTTGCGCCTGAATGGTGACATCCAGCGCCGTGGTCGGCTCATCGGCGATCAGCAACCTGGGCTTCCCCGCCAGCGCCATTGCAATCATCACACGCTGCTTCATTCCACCCGAGAGTTGAAACGGATATTCGCTGCAGCGCCGTGCTGCCTCAGGAATGCCGACCAGAGTCAATAACTCCACGCAGCGTTGTCGTGCTGCTGTGCCTTGCAAGTTTTGATGCAGTGCCAGCACCTCAGAAATCTGCTGTGCTACCGTCAGAACCGGGTTAAGGCTCAAGCCGGGTTCCTGAAAGATCATCGCAGCCGAACCTCCACGCACTTTGCGCATTTCCCGCTCAGGCAGTCCGAACAGTTCCACGCCATCCAGCTTGATAGAACCGCTGACATGCCTCACTCCGTCGGGTAACAAGCGCAATAAAGACAGTGCGGTGAGTGACTTTCCGCAACCAGATTCGCCAAGCAAGGCAAAAGTCTCGCCTTTTTGAATACTGAAGGAAAGGTCATCGACGATAGGGATACCGTTCTGCAAGGAGGTGGTAAGCGATGCTACCTTTAGTATTTTATTCAAGAGTTCACCTGCACCACGAGCAGAGCTTGCCGCAACCGCCGACATTGTATGCCCGGAAACAACGGTTGAGCGGTGGTTGAGTTGTTGATTTGATTCTCATGATATATTTAAATATCGTTTAACGCAAAACTCGCGCAGCGACATACTCCCGGCTACGCCCCCCCTCGCTGCGCTCTCCCCGCTTGCGGGAGAGACCCCTGTCGCAAATTCCCCGACCGAATTGTGCCCTATGAACCTTGCCGTAGGGTGCGCTTGCGCACCATTTTGGAGTAA
>CAIRBC010000471.1 GCA_903876685.1 uncultured Nitrosomonadales bacterium
GTACCGCCAAAATAAAACGGTACATTCCATTTAACCACCAGAAATTCTGGTAACAGGCAAACCAGGGTGATATACACCGCACCAATCATGGTCAGGCGCAACATAATCTTTTCCACATAGCGAGCCGTCTGCTCACCCGGACGAATTCCTGGCAGAAATGCGCCGCTCTTCTTCAGATTCTCAGCGGTATCCTTGGGACTGAATACCAGCGCAGTATAAAAGAAGCAGAAAAATATGATCGCTGCCGCGTAAACCAGTACGTAAATCGGTTGACCGGGTGACAACATACCGCTGATGTCCTTTAGCCAACTCATTCCGGAGCCACTGCCAAACCAACCGGCAATCGTCGCGGGGAACAAGATAATACTGGAGGCAAATATCGGTGGGATTACCCCGGCCATGTTGAGTTTCAAGGGCAGATGTGAGCTTTGCCCACCATAAACCTTGTTACCCACCTGACGTTTGGCATAATTCACCAATATTTTGCGCTGCCCTCTTTCTACAAATACCACCAGACCCGTCACCGCAATGGCACCAAAGAACAACAACAGCACCAGCGGAATTGAAAATGCGCCTGTACGAGCCAGTTCCAAGGTACTGCCAATCGCATGCGGCAGTCCCGCAGCAATACCTGCAAAGATGATCAGCGAGATTCCATTACCCAGACCACGCTCGGTAATCTGCTCACCTAGCCACATCAGGAAAATGGTCCCTGTCACCAGCGTAATCACCGAAGTCAACTGAAACAGGGTACCTGGATTCGGCACCAGACCCGGTTGTGATTGCAAGGCAACTGAAATACCAAAAGCCTGAAACAGCGCCAACGCCAGCGTGCCGTAACGGGTATATTGGGTAATCTTACGTCTGCCTGCTTCGCCTTCCTTCTTCAACTGCTCGATCTGTGGTACGGCAATCGCCGCCAGTTGCATAATAATCGAGGCCGAGATGTAAGGCATGATACCCAGCGCGAAAATCGTGAACCTGGCCAGCGCTCCCCCCGAAAACATATTGAACATGCCGAGGATGCCATCCTTTTGCGACTTGAATAGCGCTGCCAACACGGTCGGATCGATGCCAGGCACAGGGATATGTGCTCCGACGCGAAATACCACTAGCGCACCCAGCAAGAACCAGAGCCGCTGGCTCAGGTCGCCATATTTGCTTTTGGTCACTACCTTAGCTGTGCTCACGTATTAACCTTACTCGGTAACGCTGCCGCCGGCGGCTTCAATAGCAACCTTTGCACCCTTGGTGACTTTCAGTCCCTGCAAAGTGACTGCACGACCAAGCTCACCACACAAAATCACCTTGACCGTCAAGGTATGAGCAGGTACCAGTCCCGCCTGTTTAAGGCAAAGCAGGTCGATGTTGTCAACCGGCAATTTTTGCAGGTCAGTCAGACGGACTTCGGCCGTGTCATAGCGCGACAGAGAAACAAAACCGCGCTTAGGCAAACGGCGTTGCAGCGGCATTTGACCGCCTTCAAAACCAACCTTATGAAAACCACCGGTACGGGATTTCTGACCCTTATGACCGCGACCGGCAGTCTTGCCCAATCCCGAACCAATTCCGCGTCCAACGCGTCGTTTGGCATGCTTGGCACCTGCTGCTGGCTGTATCGTATTGAGTTTCATCAGTTATGCCTCACATTTGACCAAATAAAACACCTTGTTAATCATGCCGCGCACGCAAGGCGTATCCTCAAGTTGCACCGTATGGTTTATACGACGCAGCCCCAACCCCTTGATCGTCGCACGATGCGACTGCTTGGTTCCGATCAGGCTTTTGACCTGAGTCACTTTTAAAGTTTTAGTCATGATTTACTCCTGAATCTCTTCTATTGTCTTGCCGCGCTTGGCTGCGATGACAGAGGGAGAATTCATTGCATTCAAGCCGTTTAAGGTTGCGCGCACCACATTGTAGGGATTGCTGGAACCGATACATTTTGCCAGCACGTCACGCACGCCGACCGCTTCAAACACGGCGCGCATCGCACCACCGGCAATAATCCCGGTACCTTCGGAAGCAGGCTGCATCAATACCTTGGCTGCACCATGCTTACCGATAACGGTATGATGCAACGTGCCATTTTTCAGGCTGATCTTGGTCAGATTACGGCGCGCCTCGTCCATTGCCTTTTGTACGGCAACCGGTACTTCCTTTGACTTGCCCTTACCCATCGCGACTCTACCATCACCATCACCGACTACGGTCAGTGCGGCAAATCCCATGATACGGCCACCCTTCACTACTTTGGTGACGCGGTTCACGGAGATCATTTTTTCGATCAGACCGTCATCGCGCTCTTCTTGCTGCTGGTTTTTTCCTTGCGGCTTAGCCATCGCTCAACTCCAATTAGAACTGCAAACCATGTTCACGCGCGGCTTCAGCCAACGCCTTGACACGGCCATGATAACGATTTCCGGAACGGTCGAATGCAACCTGTGTGATGCCTGCCTGCTTCGCTTTTTCTGCGATACGCTGACCTACCACGGCTGCAGCTGCCTTGTTTCCGCCATTTGCCAAATCCTTGCGCACCTCTGCTTCGATGCTGGAGGCACTGGCCAATATTTTGCTGCCACAAGCCGAAATTACCTGGGCGTATATATGCAAATTGGTACGATGTATAGCCAGCCGTACTGTCTTTTTCTCGGCGATACGGGCACGAGTTTTACGAGCCCTGCGCTGACGCGCTTCTTTTTTTATCAACATATCAGCCTCACTATTTCTTCTTGGTTTCTTTCAGAATCACCACTTCATCGCTATAGCGCACACCCTTGCCCTTATAAGGCTCTGGTTCACGGAAAGCGCGTATTTCAGCGGCAACTTGTCCGACACGCTGCTTGTCGGCGCCCTTTAGTACAATTTCAGTCTGTGTCGGTGTCGCCACACTAATGCCTTCTGGCATTTTATAAGCCACTGGATGCGAGTAGCCCAGTGTCAAATTCAACAGATCGCCCGTTGCCTGTGCACGATAACCCACCCCGACCAGCGTAAGCTTACGCTCAAAACCTTTACTGACACCTTGCACCATATTGGCTAGCAACGAACGTACAGTCCCGGACATGGCATTAGCTGCCGTGGAATCGTTCTGTGCCTGGCACAAAAGACTATCACCATCACGGGTTATGCTGACATCCGCAGGCAAAGCTTGTTTCAGGGTACCCATTGGTCCCTTTACCGTTATTTCGCCAGTCGCTTGAGTAAACTCAACGCCACCAGGGACTATCACCGGATTCTTGGCAACTCTAGACATATTTACCTCACTAAGCCACTACGCAAAGAACTTCACCACCAATACCATTGGCGCGCGCTTTGCGGTCGGTCATTAAACCCTTGGAAGTAGATACAATGGCGATACCCAACCCATTCATCACCTTTGGTATATCTTCAGATCCCTTGTAAATGCGCAAACCAGGGCGACTGATGCGCTGAATCTTTTCAATGACAGGTCTGCCACTGTAGTACTTCAGGCCGATGGACAGCGTTGCTTTACCGCCTTCACCCTTGTTTACCTGGAAGCCCTCTACATAGCCTTCTTCTTTTAATACTTCTGCAATCGCGACCTTCAACTTGGAGGAAGGCATTGCAACTGTGGTTTTTTCCGCAAGCTGCGCATTACGGATGCGCGTCAGCATATCGGAGATCGGATCACTCATGCTCATATATTTTCTCCTACCAGCTTGCCTTGACTATGCCGGGTATTTCACCGCGCATCGCGAACTCACGTACCTTGGTACGTCCCAATCCAAACTTCCTGAAAGTGCCGCGTGGGCGACCCGTCAAGGCGCAACGGTTGCGCAGGCGCACCGGACTGGAATTCCTGGGCAAAGACTGAAGTTTCAGGCGAGCTGCCATCCGTTCTTCTTCACTGAGTTTCATATTTGAAATCGTTGCGAGTATTTCAGTACGCTTGGCCGCAAACTTCTTTACGGTATCACGACGTTTTAGTTCGCGGTTAATCACTGCCATCTTAGCCATTGTTAATCCCTCATTTCTTTAATGGGAGTTTGAA
>CAIRBC010000472.1 GCA_903876685.1 uncultured Nitrosomonadales bacterium
ATAAATTATCATACGGCGCAATGCGCTACGCTTATTGACGCTCTACGATTTTTTGTCATATAAGGCATTTATCCCTGCATTTTCCCAGTAAATGATGAGTTCTTAAAAAATTCGTTCAGCGCAAGAATATATAGAGATTCGCAAACTTTTAACTTGATTATGAGGATTAAACCCGCCATGAAAGCCATATTATTGACTGCCCCCGGCAATGCCGAGGTGCTGCAACTGCATGAAATTGCCAAACCTGAACTACCTTCTGCGCATCACCTGCGGGTAAAGCTGGCGGCGGCAGCCATCAATCCAATTGATACCAAGCTGCGCACTAACCCGATCTATTTTCCCAATAATTTACCTGCCATACTCGGCTGCGATGGTGCTGGCGTCGTCGAAGAAACTGGCAGCGCGGTATCGCGTTTCAAGCCTGGTGATGAGGTATATTTCACCAATGGCGGTATAGGAGACGAGCCAGGCAACTATGCGGAATACACCACGTTACATGAGGATTATTGCGCTTTCAAACCCGCCACGTTGAGCTTGCAGGATAGTGCGGCTTTGCCGCTGGTATGGATCACCGTCTGGGAAGCGCTGGTGGAACGGGTCAATTTGCAAGCAGGGCAAACCATCCTGATTCATGCGGCAGCCGGTGGAGTAGGGCATATCGCCGTACAACTGGCCCATTTGTTGGGCGCACGCATCGCCGTCACGGTGAGTAATAGCCAGCAGGCAGGACTGGTGCAAGGTCTGGGTGCGGAAAAAATTATTCTCTACAAAGAACAGGATTTTATTGTTGAGATTAATGACTGGACGGGTGGCAAAGGGGCCGATGTGGTTTTTGACACGGTAGGTGGCGAAACTTTTCTGTGTTCGCTGAATGCCACCCGTATCGGCGGGAAACTGGTCAGCATACTGGCTACTCCGCTTACCGCAGCCGACGTGCAGTTGGCGCGGATGCGCAATCTTTCGCTGTGCTATGAGCAGATGGTCACCCCGCAATTATTAAACAATCATCAGGAACGATTGCGCCAGCGCCAAATTCTCGAACACGGCGCAGAGCTGGTCGCGGCAGGCAAACTGGGTGTGCTGGTCTCGCACAAGATTCCGCTGGAGCAGGCGGTGCAGGCGCATCGATTGATTGAGGCTAGAGGCATGCTAGGCAAAATTGTACTGACGATCAACGGATGAATTTGATAGACACCCATTGTCACCTCGATGCCGCAGAATTTTGCGGTGAGCAGGCAGTCCTGATGCAAGCAGCGCAGTTGGCGGGTGTATGCCGCCTGATCGTCCCCTCGGTGTCACTGGCCAATTTCGAAAGAGTGCGATTGCTGTGTGCCGCGTTTCCGGTGTGTGCGCCAGCCTATGGTATACATCCGTTGTACACTCGGAAAGCGGCACTTGCTGATCTGACTGTGCTGCGTGATTATCTGCTTTTGCATCGGCCGGTTGCGCTGGGCGAAATCGGTCTGGATTTTCTGGTTGCGAATTTTGATCGTGTCTCCCAGGAAGCGTTTTTTGTGGCGCAACTCAAGCTGGCGCGGGAATTTTCCTTGCCGGTATTGCTGCACGTGCGCCGGGCTATCGATCCCATACTCAAACATTTGCGCCAGATCAGGGTGTGCGGCGGTATCGCACACGCCTTCAATGGCAGTCTGGTGCAGGCTGAGGAATTTATAAAGTTGGGTTTCAAGTTGGGCTTCGGCGGTGCAATAACCTTTACCGCCGCCACGCGTTTGCGTCGGCTCGCAGCCCTGTTACCGCTACAAAGCATGGTTCTGGAAACCGATGCGCCTGACATGCCTCCAGCTTTTATTGCAAAGGGCGCACTCAACAAACCTGAATACCTGCCGCGTATTGCTCAGACGCTTGCCGAGTTGCGTGGCGTGTCCTTGCAGGAAATTGCGCGCGTCACCACGGAAAACAGTCTTCCCTATTTCAACCTGAATCATAGCCATGCAAATTCCCCCGCAATTTAGTCGTACCGAGATATTAATCGGAGAAACTGGCCTGAAAAATCTGGCAAGCCGTCATGTTTTTGTTGCCGGCTTGGGCGGTGTCGGTTCTTATTGCACGGAAGCGCTGGCGCGTGCCGGAATCGGCCGCTTGACCCTGCTGGATCATGATGTGGTTGCCGAAAGCAATATCAATCGCCAGTTGCCTGCCTTGCTATCCACCGTAGGTCTATCCAAGGCCGAGTTGATGCGTGCTCGTATCGCCGACATTAACCCGGCTTGTCAGGTGACGCTGTTGAGTAGTTTTCTCTCGCAGGATAATGTCAATCAACTGGTGCCAGCCGATTGCGATTATGTGATCGATTGCATTGACTCCCTGGCCTGCAAAGAAGCGTTGGTTGCACAAAGTCATCAGCGCGGTCTGAAAGTGGCCTCCAGCATGGGGGCTGGCAACCGACTTGATCCAGGTCGCATCAAAATAGCGGACATCAGTCAGACCATCATCTGCCCGTTGGCGCGTAATATGCGACAGCGCTTGCGTCGCCACCATAATATCCGCGACGGAATACTCACGGTATATTCCGACGAACCGCCCCGAGCACCATTGCCGCCACAGGCGGTTTTCAGGGGGCGACCGCGCGCGATAAACGGCACCATCAGCTATATGCCCCCGTTGTTTGGTTATATGCTGGCCGGTGCAGTGCTCCAGCGTCTGCTTGAAACGGGTGAGGTTTCAGTCGCACCAGCAGTTTGAGCTTGTTATTCTCCCAGCGCCATTTTTCGCATATAGTGGCAGTTATAGCCATGTGGATGCTTCTGCAGATATTTCTGGTGGTATTCCTCGGCACTATAAAAGGCCGTGTAGGGAACCAGTTCGGTAACGACTTTGGCCTTCCAGTCACCTGAGTCATCCACGGCCTTGATCACCGTTTCGGCAAGTTTTTTTTGCGCCTCATCCAGATAAAAAATCACCGAACGATATTGTGTGCCATGGTCGTTGCCCTGACGGTTAGGCATGGTCGGGTTGTGCATCCGGAAAAATTCAAACAACAGGTGGCGATAATCGAGTTGCACTGGATCAAACTGGATTTTTATAGCTTCGGCATGGCCGGTGTTGCCGGTCTTCACCCGCTCATAGAGTGCATCTTGTGCACTGCCGCCGCAGTAGCCGACTTCGGTAGCCCATACCCCCGAAATATTTCTCAGTAGTTCTTCCATGCCCCAAAAACATCCACCTGCCAGATAAGCAGTCTGTGTCATGATTAACCTCGCCTTAATTTTTTCATTGCCTGTGACGCCTCGTGTTTGGCATCTTTTTCGCGTTCTGTGGCACGTTTGTCGTGCTGCTTCTTGCCCTTGGCCAGGCCAATTTCCAGTTTTACGCGACCGTTCTTGTAGTGCATATCCAGCGGCATCAGGGTATATCCTGCGCGCTGTACTTTTGCACTGATTTTGTTAATTTCCAGCTTATGCAACAACAGCTTGCGGGTACGCACCGGATCCGGAAGGATATGTGTGGACGCATTCAACAACGGGCTGATGTGTGAGCCAAACAGATACAGTGCGCCGTCCTTGACGGTGACATAGGCTTCCTTGAGTTGCGCGCGTCCCGCCCGGATAGCCTTGACTTCCCAGCCCTCCAGCATGATGCCGGCTTCGTATTTATCTTCGATGAAAAAATCATGAAAAGCTTTTTTATTCTGAATTATGCTCATATCAGGTGAGTTTTGCATTGTGTTCGGCTATTCTACCAGTCTTTGTAATTCAGGCTTCAGATTGGCAATGGCAATAGTCGAAAAATCAGTGTTGGTAGCTCATACAGCCGAACAGATGTTCAGGTTGGTGGATCAGGTGGAGGACTATCCCAAGTTTCTGCCGTGGTGTGGCGGTGCCAGTGTTACACTGCTGACTGATGATAAGGTACATGCGACACTGCATATCGATTATCATCATATCAAGCAGCATTTCACGACCGAAAATGTGCGAATGCCGCCGCATCAGATTAATATACGCTTACAGAACGGTCCGTTCAGACATCTGAATGGTCATTGGCGTTTTACGCAACTGGGCGATGCGGCTTGTAAAATAGAATTTCGGCTGCATTATGAGTTTTCCAGCAAACTATTGGAAAATATCGTTGGACCGGTTTTTCATTTCATCGCCAACAGTTTCGTGGATGCTTTCATTCATCGTGCGGAAAAGGTTTATACGACATCATGAGCGATTCGATCAAGATAGAAGTGATCTATGCATTGCCTGACGAGCAGATGCTATTTAATTTGTCGGTACCGGCAGGGGCGACGGTTATCGAGGCGCTCAGGCTCTCTGGCGTATTCGAAAAATATCCGGAAATTAATCTGGAAGCCAATAAAATTGGATTGTTTGGAAAGTTGACCAAGCCTGACACTTTGTTACGCGAAAAGGATCGTATCGAAATTTACCGTCCGATACAGGCAGACCCTAAGCAGGTACGCAAAAATCGCGCTGCAAAAAATACCAAAGGGTCTGGCGTTGCAGGAGCAATAAGCGGATGCTGAACTATGACCTGCATTGTCACTCCAGCGTTTCAGATGGAACACTGAGCCCCACCGCACTGGTTGAGCGCGCAGTGCTACGCGGGGTAACCAACCTTGCGCTGACCGATCACGATAATACCGCAGGACTGGAAGAGGCGCGTGCTGCCGCCGTTAGTCATGGCATAAAACTGATTAACGGCGTGGAGATTTCCGTGACCTGGCGCAGTCATAGCGTGCATATCGTCGGATTGAATATCGATCCGGCTTACCCTAAGCTGGTTGAGGGTTTGTACGCAGTGCGTAGCGGACGCGGCAAACGTGCCGAAAAAATGGCTGATTCTTTGGCGATGGCGGGTATAGGCGATACACTCGCGGGTGCCTACCGCTATGCCGGAAACCCTGCAATGGTAGGTCGAGCCCATTTTGCGCGCTATCTGGTCGAGAGCGGGCGTTCCAAAGATCTGAAAAGCGTGTTCAGCCAATTTATGACCAAGGGAAAACCGGGCTATGTGCCGCACCTTTGGGCCTCGCTGGAGGACGCGGTTGCCTGGTTACGCGGCAGCGGAGGTGTTGCGGTGATTGCGCATCCTGGGAGATATATGGTAGGGCGTAACAGCATGGGCAAGAAGACCATGCAGGAATTTTTGAGTGATTTTGCAACCTGTGGAGGGCAGGGGATTGAAGTGGTATGCGGCAGCCATACCCTTGAACAATATGCAGAGTTTGCGCGTTATGCCGGAGAGTTTAATTTGTCAAGTTCCTGTGGCTCGGATTTTCATGGTCCGGGTGAGAGCTATCGCGATCTGGGAAGATTGCCGGATTTGCCGCTGGGATGCAAGCCAATCTGGGAACTTTGGGAGTCTGCTAATACAGTGAAGGAGGTCTGATGGCGCAATTTTTCACCATACATCCCGCAAACCCCAATCAGCGCCTGATTCGCCAGGCGGCAGAAGTGCTGCGTGCCGGCGGAATTGTAGTCTATCCCACCGATTCATGTTATGCGCTGGGCTGTCACCTGGGCGACAAGGATGCGTTATCGCGGATTCGTCAGATCCGCCAATTGGATGAACAGCATTATCTGACGTTGATGTGTCGCGATCTGTCAGAAATTTCGCGCTATGCGAAGGTGGACAACAGTAAATTCCGTCTGCTGAAAAATAATACGCCCGGCAGCTATACCTTCATCCTGGAGGCGACGCGCGAGGTGCCCAAACGCCTGCAACACCCCAAACGCAGTTCCATCGGCATTCGTATCCCGGATCACCCGGTGGCATTGGCGCTGCTGGAAGAACTGGGGGAACCGATGTCGAGTTCCACGCTGATCTTGCCTGATGAAGAATGGCCGCTGAGTGATGCCACCCGCTTGCGCGAATTGCTGGAAAAAAAGGTCGATCTGGTCATTGATGGAGGCGCGGTCGGTGCGGATTTCACCACGGTGATTGATTTAACCGAAGATGTGCCGGTGTTGCTGCGTCGTGGCAAAGGCGATCTCACCCCCTTTGGACTGACCTAGCAGCGTAGCTGGCCAAACTATTTCATAGGATATAAAAATGCAATTAGAACATCTTATTCAAACCATTACACTCGCGGCTATTCCCGTGCTGTTTGCAATAACCTTGCATGAAGCAGCGCACGGCTATGTCGCGCGTCATTTTGGTGACATGACTGCCTACCAGTTGGGACGTATCAGTCTGAACCCGTTGCGTCATATCGATCCGGTCGGCACGATTCTGTTCCCGTTGCTTTCTCTGTGGATGGGCGGGATATTATTCGGCTGGGCAAAACCGGTGCCGGTTAATTTTTCGGCGTTAAATCGCCCCAAACAGGATATGTTATGGGTGGCGATTGCCGGTCCCGCTTCCAACCTGCTGATGGCTTTCGGTTGGGCACTGTTGTATAAAATAGCCTTGTCTTTTGAAGGCAATTATTTTTCAGAACCCTTGCTGGGCATGGCGCAAATCGGCATTAATATCAATGTGGTGCTAATGGTGCTGAATATGCTGCCCTTGCCGCCGCTGGATGGCGGACGCGTTGCGGTCAGCCTGCTTCCGTCTCGTCAGGCCTATCAGTTGGCTAAACTAGAACCTTATGGGATGTTCATCCTGATGTTTCTGGCGATTTCCCCGGTATTGAGTTTTATACTTTCTCCGTTTGTGAGCATGATGTTTAAATTGTTTTCTTTTTTAATTGGACTTTGATATGTTTGCTGATCGTGTTTTATCTGGAATGCGCCCCACCGGAAGTTTGCATCTGGGGCATTATCACGGGGTGTTGAAAAACTGGGTGCAAATGCAACACGAATACGAATGTCTGTTTTTTGTAGCTGATTGGCATGCACTGACCACGCATTACGACACGCCTGAAGTCATTGAGCAAAGTGTCTGGGATATGGTGGTAGACTGGTTGGCGGCCGGTGTCGATCCCGCGCACGCGACCTTGTTTATCCAGTCGCAGGTGCCTGAACATGCAGAGTTGCATTTACTTTTGTCGATGATCACACCGCTAGGTTGGTTGGAACGTGTTCCGACCTACAAGGATCAGCAGGAAAAGCTTTCCGAGAAGGACTTGAGCACCTATGGTTTTCTGGGCTATCCGCTGCTGCAAAGCGCAGATATTCTGATTTATCGTGCCACACAGGTGCCGGTGGGCGAGGATCAGGTGCCGCATATCGAATTTACCCGCGAAATTGCGCGACGTTTCAATCATATTTACGGGCGTGAATCCGGCTTTGTGGAAAAGGCAGAGGCGGCAGTCAAGCGCCTGGGTAGCAGAAAAGCCCGACTGTATAATGAATTGCGCACCCGTTTTCAGGAACAGGGCGATTTAATGGCGCTGGAGTCTGCGAAATCCCTGCTCGACGAGCAGCAGAGTCTGAGTCATGGCGATCGTGAAAGGCTGTTTGGTTATCTGGAAGGCGGTGGCAAGATGATTCTGTCCGAGCCGCGCGCCATGCTGACTGCCGCGTCGAGAATGCCCGGATTGGATGGACAAAAAATGTCCAAATCCTATGAGAACACCATCACCTTACGCGAGGATGAGGCCAGTGTAGCCAAAAAAATCCGCACCATGCCGACTGATCCGGCACGTATACGCCGTACTGATGCCGGAAATCCCGAAAAATGCCCGGTATGGCAGTTGCATCAGGTATATTCTACCGATGCCACCCGTCAATGGGTGATAAAGGGCTGCAAGAGTGCGGGTATCGGTTGTATTGAATGTAAGCAACCTGTGATTGAGGCGGTACTGGCAGAGCAGCGTCCGATGCGCGAACGGGCGCAACTTTATCTGGATGATCCGGTGATGGTGAAGAATATTATTGCCGACGGTTGTGAAAAAGCACGTAAACTGGCTTCCGAGACCATGCGTGAGGTGCGCGAAGCGATGGGGCTGAGCTATATGTGAGCCAACGTTAAATCGGAATGCCTAAATTCAGTCCGCTGATTATGCAGAGGACGCATATTTTGAATAGGTTACCCAGCGCATTTTGATTATCCTGCCATTCTGGATGCATTGCAGCTCAATTTGACCGGAAATATAAAATGAGCCATAAGGGAAATATCCTGATTGTCGATGATACACCTGCTTCTTTGAAGCTGTTGACCGACATTCTGAAGACTGAAGGCTACGAGGTACGTTCTGCTATCGGCGGTGCCTTGGCGCTGCGTGCAGCAAGCAAAAATCCGCCCGACCTGGTATTGCTCGATATACGTATGCCGGAGATGGACGGCTATGAAGTTTGCCGACGGCTCAAGTCAGATCCTGTAACCCGCAACGTGTCGGTAATTTTTCTCAGCGCGGCCTTGGAAACTGAAGACAAGGTGCATGGATTTTCGCTCGGTGCAGTGGATTATGTGACCAAACCTTATCAACTGGAAGAATTGTTAGCCAGGGTGCGCACCCATCTGGAATTGCAGAATTTACGCAGCCATCTGGAAAAAATGGTGGAGGAGCGCACTGCAAAGCTCAAGCAAAGCGCAATCGTACTGCAACAGAGTGAAGAACGGCTGCATGCCGTGATCGAGTCCTCTATGGATGCGATATTGCAGATGGATGCCAGTGGGGTGATCACTGGTTGGAACAAACAGGCTGAAATGGTTTTCGGCTGGTCGAGCATTGAAGTGCAAGGGAGGGCATTGCATGAAACCATCATTCCGTCTCGACATCGCGCAGCGCATTTGCAGGGCATGCAAAAATTTTTGATGACCGGTAAGTGTTCCATATTGAATAAACGCTTTGAGGTCCTAGGACTGCATCGTGATGGTCACGAGTTTCCGGTTGAATTGACGATCAATCCGATCAGGATTGGCACTGAATATGAATTCAGCGCTTTTCTGCGCGATATTACCCTGCAAAAGAAATCCGAGGAAACCATCTGGCGGCAAGCTAATTTCGACGCCTTGACCAGTCTGCCTAACCGCCATATGCTGCATGATCGTATCGAGCATGAAATCAGAAAAGCCTACCATAGCAAACTGCCGATTGCGTTAATGTTTATCGACATTGACCGTTTCAAAGAGGTGAATGAT
>CAIRBC010000473.1 GCA_903876685.1 uncultured Nitrosomonadales bacterium
CATCAGGAAATTTTGTTTTCGATTCGTAAGGAAGAGCTGCCGGTATTTCGTTTGCAGCGCTTGCGTGCCCGTTCCCAACCGCATTATGTGACCGGTTCAAAGGATGTAATACTGGATCTTTATGCGGCTGACGTCGAGTATTCTGCTGATGCCTTGGAAGATGTGTATCTTGGATTGGAAATTGTCGGCAAACAAGCGCTTTCCAAGAACATGACCGATGAGGAGGCAGCCACCATGTTGAGCGGCATCACTCATGAAGAGGATATGAACGGTAGAATTCGCAGAAACGTGCTGGATACGCGACGCGCGGTTTCGTTCCTGATGCGCAGTCGTTCTCTTTCCAAGGATCAACACGAGGATGCACATCAGATATTACGCGACATTGAATCGCTGGATGGTCATACTTCTTTCCTGTTCGATAAAATCAACTTTTTGATGGATGCTACGGTCGGTTTTATTAACATCAACCAGAACAAGACCATGAAGCAACTGACTGTACTCAGTGTAATCTTCATGCCACTCAATATCATTGCCGGCATGCTGGGCATGTCCGAATTTTCAATGATGACGCAAGGCGTGCCCTGGCCGATTGCTTATATCGGAATTACCATTGGCATGGTAGGCATCGCCTGGATAACCTACTGGATCTTGAGGTTTTTTGAAAAGCGTAATATCAAGAACTCGAATACTGCCCTTGATCAGTTAGCCGAGAATACCTTGCATAGCACTTGAACAAACGTCGTAGCTGTAATTATGTAAATATTCGGTTAACCCGAAAAGCAAAATCACCAGAGCCAGTCAGGTGGTATAGTGGGAGCGAAAATATTTTCCTATTCTTAAGTTATTCTCCTCCATTGGAGGGATGCCCGTCAGGGCGGGGTGGTTCTTCAACCTGTGTAAGGCGCATCGCTCGCCAAAGATGCGCTCGTACCTCAGCACATGCTACGAAACTCGCTTCAATTGCGTTGTAAACTCAGCAATAGGCATTGGCCTGCCAAACAGATAGCCCTGATAATGTTTGCAGCCCTGTTCATGGAGTATTTGTAGCTGCGCTTCTGTTTCCACCCCTTCGGCGATGACATCCAGGTTCAGACTCTGCGCCATCACGATGATGGTGCGGACGATCGCTTGATCGCTGCTGTCGAACACCAGGTCTTTGACAAAGGATTGATCAATTTTTAGCTGGTTCAGGGGTAGTTTCTTTAGGTATTGTAATGATGAATAGCCTGTGCCGAAATCATCGAGTGAGAAGTGCACCCCGATTTCCTTCAATCCGTTCATGGTAGCCAGCGCTTCTTCGATATTTTCGAGCAAGATGGTTTCGGTCGGTTCCAGTTTGAGCAATGCCGGGTTGATGTTATGGTTTTGCACAACCGTGCGAACCTGGCCTACAAAATCCTTTTCCTGGAATTGCCGGGCACTAACATTGACCGATAAGGTAAGTTTGCAGGTGAAGGGATCATCTTGCCAGGCTTTGAGTTGGGCGCAGGCTGTTTCCAGCACCCATTTGCCAATTGGCAGGATAAGCCCGCATTCTTCGGCGAGCGGGATAAAGTTAGCTGGAGCGATAAGACCGCGCTGTGGATGCAGCCAGCGGATCAGAACTTCGGCGCCCAACACCTGGCGAGCGTTATCCACTTGAACTTGGTAATGCAACTGGAACTGTTGCTGCTCGATGGCCCGGCGTAATTCATTCTCCAGATTGGCATGCGCATTAATGCTGGCCTGCATCTCCGGGTCGAAGAAACGTAGGCTGTTACGCCCGGCTTTCTTGGCCTGATACATGGCAATATCCGCCTCCTTCATGTGTTCTTCTGCGGATAGTCTGGAAAATAGCGTCGCACCAATGCTGGCACTGTTGCGATATACATGGTAAGCGCTCCATAAACCCCAACCTATTCAGGATATCATTTCAATGATTAAATCCTGCATATGCAAATTCCAAGGCAAAAGCGCTTCCATCTCTTCCACGTTCTTCGCGGCGGGCAAGTCACGCATGACGCGCCGCAGCC
>CAIRBC010000474.1 GCA_903876685.1 uncultured Nitrosomonadales bacterium
AAATTACCACCCTGCCCTTCGGGCACCCCTCCAGCGGAGGGGAATTGGTGATCCAAAATATTTTCCTATTCTTAAGACTTGGAATTTTATTCCGCTCCCTTGGAGGTGTGCCCGTCAGGGCCGGGTGGTTCTTCAAACCCTATACTGAAATATTTTTGGAATATCCAGCTTTGAATTTTCTTGGCTTGAATGGGTTGGCCGAATAGATACTTGTTTCTTCAAGTAAGTTTCAGATTGCCTGCACCGCTCATCAGATCCCGGTCAGTGCTTAGCTTGCTTTGTAATTTGATGCGCAGGCGCAGGTCATTGACTGAATCGGCATTTTTGAGTGCTTCTTCATAAGAAATTTTTTCTGCTTCATACAGGTTGAATAGCGCGCCGTCAAAAGTTTCCATGCCCAGTTCACGCGATTTGGCCATCACCCCCTTAATGGCATTCACCTCTCCCTTGAAGATCAAATCTGAAATCAGCGGCGAATTGAGCAAAATTTCGATGGCAGCAGCGCGCCCGGCACCATCTTTCTTCGGGATCAGTCGTTGCGAAATAAGCGCTTTGATATTTAACGAAAGATCCATCAATAATTGCTCGCGGCGCTCTTCCGGGAAAAAATTGATGATGCGATCCAGTGCCTGGTTTGCGCTATTGGCGTGTAGCGTCGCCATGCACAGATGGCCTGTTTCGGCGAAAGCCACCGCGAATTCCATGGTTTCACGGTCGCGAATTTCACCGATCAGGATCACGTCCGGCGCTTGCCGCAAGGTATTTTTCAGCGCGTTGTGCCATGACTCGGTATCTACGCCGACTTCGCGGTGAGTGATGATGCAGTTGATATGATCGTGCACATATTCGACCGGGTCTTCGATGGTAATGATGTGTCCGTAACTGTGCTTGTTACGATGTCCCAGCATCCCTGCCAGCGTGGTAGACTTTCCCGACCCGGTTCCACCGACCAGAATCACCAGGCCGCGCTTGGTCATTACGATGTCTTTCAGCACCGGCGGCATATTCATCTGATCCAGATCTGGAATCTGGGTAGTGATGGTGCGCAATACCATGCCGACGCGTTGTTGCTGCATGAAAATATTCACACGAAAGCGACCGATTCCAGGCGGACTGATCGCAAAATTGCATTCGTGTGTAGCCTCGAACTCGGCAGCCTGCCGATCATTCATGATGGCGCGCGCTAGTTCCTGGGTATGTGCGGTAGTCAGCATCTGCGGCGACATGGGTGTCATCTTGCCATCCACCTTGAAAGCAGGCGGAAAACCGGAGGTGATGAACAAGTCTGAAGCTTTTTTGCTGATCATGCCGCGCAGCAAGTTATGAATAAGCTCGGTTGCCTGGTCTCTTTCCATGCTTTGAAACTCCTATGTACCGGTCAAACCGGAAAATTAAATTGCCTGTTAAATATAGCTGCCTAATATACCTGTCAACCGGGGAAGGCATCCTTGTTGGCTGCCTTGCTGCGTGCTTCAGCAGGCGTAATGATATTAGACTTGACCAGATTTGTCAGGCATTGATCGAGGGTTTGCATACCCATATTCTGTCCGGTTTGAATGGCGGAATACATTTGCGGTACCTTGGCTTCACGAATCAGATTGCGGATAGCCGGTGTACACACCATGATTTCATGGGCGGCCACGCGCCCGGAACCATCCTTGGTCTTGAGTAGTGCCTGAGAAATAACCGCCCGCAGCGATTCTGACAACATTGCGCGCACCATTTCCTTTTCATCGGCAGGGAAAACGTCGATGATACGATCGATGGTCTTGGCCGCAGAGCTGGTATGCAGTGTACCAAATACCAGATGGCCGGTTTCAGCGGCAGACATGGCGAGACGTATGGTTTCCAGATCGCGCATTTCACCCACCAGGATGATGTCAGGATCTTCGCGTAGTGCAGAGCGCAACGCGTTCTGGAATGACAGGGTATCTCTGCCCACCTCTCGTTGATTGATGAGGCATTTTTTGCTTTCATGGACAAATTCGATCGGGTCTTCCACCGTCAGTATATGTCCCAGTTCATTTTCATTGCGATGGTTGACCATCGCGGCCAGCGTGGTGGATTTGCCTGAGCCGGTGGGACCTGTGACCAGCACCATGCCGCGCGGGAAATCGGAAATGGTCTCGAAGCTCTTGGGTGCCTTGAGATCGGCGAGTGACAGAATTTTTGACGGTATGGTGCGCATCACCGCCGCCGCTCCACGATTTTGCACAAATGCATTCACGCGGAAACGCGCAAGACCTGGAACCTCGAAAGAAAAATCTACTTCCTTGTTTTCTTCGTAAAATTTGCGCTGCTGGTCGTTCATGATGTCATAGACCAGACTATGAACTTCCTTGTGATCCATCGGTGGCAGATTAATACGGCGCATGTCGCCATGGACGCGTATCATCGGCGGCAAACCGGCAGAGAGATGCAAATCAGAGGCCTTATTCTTGACGCCAAAGGCAAGCAGTTCGGTAATATCCATTATAATCCTTCCTGTTTGGACACGTTCAGACTCGTTATAGTAATACGGCTCTTTGGCCGAAAGGGCAACGCTCGGGATTATGACAACAATTGCTAACAACTTGCAAGCTGTGCGCCGTGCGATAACGGTCGCGGCGGCTGCACGACACCCTGAAACAGTTACTCTGCTGGCGGTCAGCAAGACTTTTCCGGCAGAGGCGATACGTGAAGCCTATCAGGCTGGTCAGACGCGCTTTGCCGAAAATTATGTTCAGGAAGCCTTGCAAAAAATCAGGCTGCTTGGCGATTTGAATATTGAGTGGCATTTTATAGGTCCGCTTCAGAGTAATAAAACCCGTCAAATAGCCGAACATTTTTGCTGGGTACATAGTGTAGACCGCTTGAAAATTGCTGAACGGTTGTCCGAACAGCGGCCTCCTTCATTGCCGCCGCTGCAATTATGTCTACAGGTGAATATTAGCGGAGAGGACAGTAAAAGCGGGGTATCACCAGAAGCGTTGCCTGAACTGGCAGCGCAAGTTGCCAAGTTGCCGGGTGTTGCGCTGCGTGGCTTGATGGCGGTTCCTGCGCCGGATAAAGACCAGACGTTGCTGCATGCTGCTTTTGCGCGGCTGAGGCATTTGCAAGAGCAGTTAAACAGTCAGGGTTACCAGCTTGACACCCTGTCGATGGGTATGTCGGATGACTTTGCGGTAGCCATTGCCGAAGGCGCAACCATGTTGCGTATCGGCAGTGCCATTTTTGGTGAGCGGAATTATTTAAAGGGAACAGCATGAATATTTGTTTTATCGGCGGCGGAAACATGGCTTATGCTTTGATCGGCGGTTTGCTCAGCAAGGGCTATCCTGCAGAAACGCTTAGGGTTGTGGAAATTAGCCCGGACAATCGCGAAAAACTGCAACGTGATTTCGGAGTTCAGACCTTTGAAAATCCAGCCGAGGGGATAGCTAATTCACAGGTGATTGTTTATGCAGTAAAACCGCAACAACTACGCGAGGTCGCTACCCAAACGGCGGCACTGCAACACGGCCAATTGCTGATTTCGATTGCAGCCGGTGTGCGCGCAGGCGATCTCGCCGGTTGGACGGGTAATTCGATAGTGGTTCGCGCCATGCCCAATACCCCGGCGCTGATTGGCAGCGGCATGACCGGTCTGTATGCGTTGCCTTCTGTCAATGCAGACCAGCGATTACAGGCGCAACATATTCTGGCGGCAGTGGGTGATACCTTGTGGCTGGAGGAGGAGTCACTGCTGGATGCGGTCACCGCTATTTCCGGTAGCGGTCCAGCCTATGTCTTTTATTTCATCGAGGCACTGCAACAGGCAGCGGTCGAACTGGGGCTGAAGGCGACGGATGCACGCCGTCTCAGTCTGGCCACCTTTCTGGGTGCCAGCAAACTGGCGGCCAATAGTGTTGAGGATGCCAGTGTGCTTCGCGCACGAGTTACATCCAAAAATGGCACCACCGACCGGGCACTTGCCTCACTTTCAGTCAACAATGTGGCTGCACATATCGCGTTAGCCGCTCATGCAGCCGCAGTCCGTGCCTGCGAAATGGGTGATGAACTGGGAGACAAGGTGGCTCAATCATGATCAATGAAGCCCTGCTGTTTCTGCTTGATATGTTATTGCAACCTTTTGCAGCCATCCTGCTCGCACGTTTTCACTTGCAGTGGCTGAGAGCACCCATGCGTAATCCCATAGGTGAATTCATCATGGCGCTGACCGATTTTCTGGTGTTGCGAACGCGTCGCTTCATTCCTGCCGCTCGTGGCCTGGACAACGCCTCTCTGCTGCTGGCGCTGCTGGTTGAAATGTTTTACTTGCTTGGTTTGTTGTGGGTACAGGGTTATCCCTTTCATGAATTTCCGTTATTGGGGTTGTTGCTGCTGGCGCTGGTAAAACTGCTCAAGACCAGCCTTTATCTGCTGATAGGCGCGGTATTGGTACAGGCGATCCTGTCCTGGATTAGCCAATATTCGCAGGTATCAACGCTGCTGAATGCGGTCACAGCAAGGTTCCTGCTTCCCTTGCAGCGTGTTGTGCCGTTGCTGGGCAACGTGGATCTGTCGCCGATGCTGCTGATTATCCTCTGTCAGCTTATTGTGATCGTGCCGATAGGCGCCCTGGAGCATATCGCGAACGGGATATTGTGAATGGTTGACTGGTATCGCCAAAGCGGTGAGGCGATTTCCTTGACCTTGCATGTGCAACCGGGTGCAAAGCGTAGCGGCATTGCAGGTTTACATGGTGAAGCGCTCAAATTACGCCTGGCAGCTCCTCCGGTTGAAGGACGCGCCAATGAGGCCTTATTGAAATATATCGCCGAATTATTCAAGGTACCGCTGCGTCAGGTAGAGCTCAAGCAGGGCGCGCAGTCCCGGCATAAGGTCGTCATCGTCAACGGCAGCAGTGTAGACCCTGAAAGTCTGCTAGTGCTTTCGTAGCTTGTGTAGGTCGGTTTAGGCGAGATTTTTTGCGCCGTAACCCGACGTTTGCCCTTAAACGGACGAATTAAACTTTCAGACGTTCGACGACGCGACCCTGTTGCAGATGTTCGATGATAATTTCCTGGAGGTCTTTTTCACTACGGTAGCCGTACCAAATTCCTTCCGGATAGACAACCATCACCGGACCTTCTTCGCAGCGGCCAAGACAACCTGCTGAATTTATACGGATGTTGTTCCTGAAATTGCTGATGCCCAGCTCGGCCACCTTGTTTTTCATATAATCGCGAGCCTGTTGCGCACCGTATTTAGCGCAGCAATCGCTGCCATCGGCACGCTGGTTGGTGCAGAAGAAAACATGTTTATGGTAGAAACTCATCACTAACCTCAAAAAGTTGAATTATTGCGCCTCAAGAAAAGTTTCTGATGCGCCACAGGTGCCACAATAATAATAGTGGAAAAACCAGCGCGATGGTCTGCGCAAGGCCATTGTAATTGAGTAAATGGCCGTAATGCCAGTGATAAATCGTCATCGCGGCGGCTGGATTATTGTCGCCGAGTAAAAAATTCACAACCCCGAAATAAGCGAGCGCTACCGCAGCGCCGCTAAGCATCCGCCAGTTGCGCGGTAGCCATAGCGCCGCAAACAACAACACCGTGCCAAAAAACATTCCCAGTACAGCCTCACTGTTGATCCACAATAATAAGGCCCAAGACTTTAACAAAACCGCGGCCGTGACAAACTTGGCCAATGCTACCGCGCATAAGATAACCGCTAACGCAGGGAATGTATTGCGCGGAATGCGCAGCAAAGTCAGTAATAATGCACCCAGCATCAGCAGATTTAGAACGACGGCACTGCTTTCATACCAGTCAAAAGGTTCTTGTGGCAGGGCTGCAAAAGGCTGGCGCGCCAGTTCGCTGATGAACAAATTTCCCAGCATGGGCAGAGAGGGATTGATCTGTCCAAACATCCAAAGTGCCAGCAAGGCCAAGCCGAAATCCATTTCCTTGCCGGAATTGAACAGATTATTACGCCACTGATCTATTTGTGCGAGCAGCCAGGTGTGTGAAACCACGCTTAAAGCCAGCAGCGAGCCAAGCAGAGCACCTGCACTATTCGACAGTAAATCCATGTTGGAGCTAACCCTTGAGGGTAAATACATCTGCACATATTCCATGCTGGCCGATAAGGACACTGCTACAAAAAGACCGAATATCACGCTAACGATCGCGTTGAAGCGGGTGTTGAAGGTCAAAACAGTCAGCAGACCAAACGGCATATAGGCTAATACATTGACCACCGTATCAAATCCGGTATAAGTGAGTATCAACGGTTCTCTGAGCACATCCAGGAAGTCGTAACCCTGCTCCCGCCAACCGGAAAAGGGAGACAAGCTGCCATAGACGATGAATAGTGCGTAACAGAGGGTCAGCCAGGTACGTAAGCGCAACACGGTGAACGGCATCTTCGATTTATATTCCATCCAGATTATTCCAACAGCGGGCGGATTCAAGTTTGAAAAGTACAGCTTTTAGCTAAAGCCCATGCATTATGCTATGCTATCTCATCTACAGACCTACTCGACAGAGAAATCTGTACTTTTTTTCATTAAATATTGGCACTCTCACGCTTAGAGTGCTAATATTAAAAAAATGGAGGAATGTCATGAATGTCACAATGAGTTTACCGATCCCTTCAGCCGTAGGTAGTCTGGAGGGTTATATACAAACCGTAAATCGTTTTCCACTGCTGTCTGAAGAAGATGAGTTTGCGCTGGCGATGCGCTTCAAAACAGAAAGTGACCTGGATGCAGCGCGCACGCTGGTGCTCTCACACTTGCGGGTAGTGGTCAGCGTTGCCCGGGGCTATGCGGGCTATGGTTTGCAACAGGCTGATCTGATTCAGGAAGGTAATATCGGCTTGATGAAGGCGGTGAAACGCTTTGATCCTGAGCGAAAGGTGCGCCTGGTCTCGTTTGCGCTGCACTGGATACGCGCCGAAATGCAGGAATTTGTGGTGCGTAACTGGCGGTTGGTGAAAATTGCCACCACCAAGGCGCAGCGCAAGTTGTTCTTTAACCTGCGTAGCATGAAGCAGGGTCTGGCACCCCTAAAACCTCAGCAGATCCGTGAGATAGCAGAGCAGCTTAATGTCAGTGAGAGCGATGTAGTGGGTATGGAGTCTCGCTTCGCCGGGCATGAGGTCTCGCTAGACCCTGGTGGTAGCGATGAGGATGAAAGTTATGCACCGATACACTATCTGGCAGATGCCGAGGAGTATGAGCCTTCGCGCATCATGGAAACGGCACAGTGTCTGAGCCTGCAAACATCCGGTCTTGAGCATGCCTTGTCCAGTCTGGATGAACGTAGTCGGCGCATTGTCAGTGCGCGCTGGTTACGCGAAGGTGAAGCGGCTACCTTGCATGAGTTATCCGAAGAGTTTAAGGTATCCAAGGAGCGCATCCGCCAGATCGAACAGAAGGCCTTGAGCAAAATGCAGGCAGCGATGACGGAAGCTTAAACCAAGCACCACTTATTTCACGATGGTCAGATGTGGTTTGGATTTCGGCTTGGGTAATTTTTCTTCCATAATCGGGGTCAGGTCTAGCATTGATGCACATGCATCAATGCTAGACCTGACCCCGAAATGCAAGCAAGAGGTGCCAAGGCATGGCAACCCGTGAGCCGTATCCGTCCCATTTCTTC
>CAIRBC010000475.1 GCA_903876685.1 uncultured Nitrosomonadales bacterium
AGGGCCTGACGGCTTCAACCACCAACTTCAACCTTCAACTACGAACGGGACATCGCCCCCGCTGGGGTCAAATGGTAAAGGACTAGTGGCCAACTCCAATGGGCGCACATATCGGCCCGTTCCAGTGGCCTCGCCAACGGCAGAGGTGCTAATTTTCGTTGCGCTATGTCGGAACGGATGCACAGTGTTTTGCCTATTCGTGGCATCTAAAAGCCTAAAAACGGTTTTGGACTCTAGGTCAGGAAACTTGATGCCATGATCTACATACCAGATGCCCATTGCCAGGCGCTTAGAAGGATCTTTGTTTGTGATGGACTGCGACGATTGAGAAATTCGTGCGTGCGTCAACGAAGGAGGAGCGTCTGGAGTGCGTTTTTGACCGAATCTGACGTGCATCAGCGTTTGGGGCCGAGCTAATTCGTAAGTGAGCTTTCTAAAAGGGAATGGGTGTGTACATGAGAGAATGCTGTGCACTAGTAGCGTCTGCGCAGGGACCTTTCCAAAGGGTAACCACTCACCTTGAACGGTCAGGTCTGTAGCACCGGCAAACGGAAAATGTGTTATTGGATAAGCGCTTTCGCCTCGGGTTGAGCATGCCAGCAGCGACTGTCCTATCTCCACTGCGGCTCTCCAGGCCAATTGATCGAGGGCGATCCTGCCAATGTCGGAGGCAGAGTAGCCTGATGCGGATGGGGGTAGTCTGAGGTGAAGGCGACCGTTTATTTCCCAATAATTCGAATATCGGAAGAGCTCCATTTTTGATAGTGGTGGCTTAAATAACTTATCAAGAAGCCAGTTTGACGAACCGAAGTAAAAGCGGATTAGTTCGGCACAAGGTATGACCATTCGTTTACCAGCGGGTAGGTCGATAAGCATGCAATGGGATTTGGTATGCCGCATATGGCCAGGATGCGCGCTTGCTGGCAGCATGAAGTCGCTGCCATTGATGTCGATCCCTGCTTTTACGACACGACTGGTTTTCGCGTTGATTTTAAGATTGCGAACAACATGAATTAGTCCATCATCACGTCGCTCTAGGTGACCATTTCGCCAAATGTCTCCTATTCGCAGCTTTATTAGTAAGCCAACTGGTACCCAAATTTGCCGCTGTCTCTGGGCAGTCCGTGGAACCGCCACATTGACGTTGACACCACTGGGAACTTGGGATAACGCTAAGAGGATAGACGGATGACGGTAGCTCTGATGGCGATCTGGATATGCGACATCCCCGAACCAGTCTATTCGCCACTCTTTGTTATCACGAGGAAATGAATCAAGTCTCGGGAAACGAATTTTTGGGGACACCATGGCATCGGTTGCGTCGCTTCAGCTGATCCAGCTAGGAAAAGCCATATGATAAAACCTGACGAACCGCACCTTAGGTTGATTGTGACCGAGATCATCAAAAATATGGTTTTTCATTCGAAGAAATGCCAATTTCAGAACATTAATATCAAGAATTGCTATTAATTTTTCTCACTAACTTCTAATTTTTCTCATTAACTACTGATTGTTCACAGGCTTTCTGGGCGGGCACTTGCTACGCGAATTGCGTGAGGCCGGTTGTCAGGTTAAGGCACTGTCCCGGAGCCCGGCATCAGATGCTGCCATTGCGTCTCAGGGCGGTGTTCCGGTTCGTGCGGACCTTGCCGA
>CAIRBC010000476.1 GCA_903876685.1 uncultured Nitrosomonadales bacterium
GCTGTCTTTTGGCAACAAAGTGGAGTGGCTATTGGGTTCATCAGGGGAACGGGCATGGCGGGTTTCATCATATGGGGCGGTGTGTGCCATGCCCGTTAGGGTGTCAATAAGCGTAGCGCATTGCGCCGTATGATAATTTAAACGTTCAGACTCAATGATGCCTATTCAAAAAAATTTTAAAATGTCGAATAATTTTATCGCTGGAGTCAAGCCGCCAAAAGCACCGTCAGTGCATGGATCAGCAGGCCAAACAGCCCCCCCACCAGGGTACCGTTGATGCGGATAAATTGCAGGTCTTTGCCCAGATAAAGCTCCAGTTGGTTGACCATATATTTGTCATCCCAGCGGGTGATTTCTTCGCGGATCAACTCGCCGACGATACCCTTGTTGGCATCGGTGGTCTTGATCAGGGCACTTTGAATTTGCTCGTTCAGCCAGGCACGCAGTTCTTCGTTGGTGGCGAGATGTTGTTCCAGTTCGATCACCAGACTGCTGATCCTGCTGGCAATTATCGAGTCTGGTTGTGATAAATCGCTAACCACCCAATCGCGGAATTTGCTCCATAGAGATTCGATCTGTTGTCCGAATTCGGGACGGTCAAGTAACCCATTTTTCTGGCGGGTGACCCATTCGCGCAGTTCAGGATCCTGTTTCAGACGCGCCACATAGTCATTTACCTGAGCGTCAAATTCCTGATAAAGCTGGTTGGACTTATCTTCGGCAATGCTGCGTACCTTGTTGATCACGGAGGCGCGGATAGTTGGAATGAAGGGATCTATCATGCTTTGTACGAAGGCGTTGTCGCTCCAGCTTTTGATGAAGGCTGAAATTTTGTCAGCGTTCTCCGGATTGTTCAGATAGTCGGCAAAACGGTTCAGTCCGCCATGCAGGATATGGTGATGGCTGTTATTCAGTGTGACCAGTTCCAGAGCATTGGCCATGAAAACGGAAAGATCAATCGACTGGAGACTGTTACGCGCTTCAGTGGCCAGAAAGTCGTGAATCCGTCGGTCATCCAGCACTTTTACCCCATAACTGACGGCATGGTTCAGATAACCCGCCACCCGTTTACGATGTTCCGTCTCCATCAGCCATTCGGACAGATGCCGTGCTGCATCGTAACGTCTGAGTCGCTGTTCGATAGCCTCTTTGCTGAGAAATTGATCCACCACGAAATCGGCCATGCTGTTGGCGATTCTTTTTTTGTTTCTGGGAATGACGGCAGTATGGGGAATGGGCGCCCCGAGGGGGTGGCGAAACAAGGCGACCACTGCAAACCAGTCAGCCAGTGCGCCTATCATCGACGCTTCGGCGAAGGCAGTCAGATAACCCCAGTTGGGATGATGCCCTTCGAGTATTTTACCCAGGATGTAAAGGCAGGCTGCCAGGCCAAGCAAACTGGTTGCAATTAATTTCATCCTGGCAAGGTCGGATTGCTTTAGCGCGTTTTCTGTTTGAATAGTAGTCATGTTATCCATAATATTAAGCAATGGTCACAGAAGTCCGATTGTTGGAACCGATAGTTCCCAATTATGAGGAATTTTAAGCGTCTTCGCTAGCAGCATATGTCGCAAACGTTAAAATGAATTCGCCTTGGCTGTGTTTTAAATCAATAGCAGTATCCATATTCTGTCAGATTCGGCCAGCCTGGCGCGTGCTTTCGTTTACAATAGTCGGTATGGAAAGTTCAAATAATCGCAAACTGCAATCCGGCAACCTGGTTCTGGTGGGCATGATGGGTTGCGGCAAGACCACTATGGGACGGACGCTGGCCAAGCATCTGGGCAAGGACTTCGTGGATAGTGACGAAGAAATTCAGAAACGTACCGGCGTGACCATCCCGCATATCTTCGATATTGAAGGGGAGGCGGGTTTTCGGCTGCGCGAAACGCAGGCTCTGCTCGATCTGGTCGAACGAGATAATCTGGTGCTGGCAACCGGCGGTGGTGCTGTGCTGGCGGAACAGAATCGATGCGCGCTTAAACAGAATGGTATCGTTATTTACCTGAATGCCAGCGTCTATGATTTATGGCAACGTACCCGGCATGACCGCAACCGCCCGTTGCTTCAAACAGCCGATCCATATGCCAAATTGACAGAATTGCTGGAGCAGCGCGGCCCCTTGTATCATCAGGCGGCGGATATCGTTATGCATAGCAGCAAGCAAAGCGTGCATGCCTTGATGCTGCGACTGTTGGTAGAAATTGATAAATTCAGGAAAACGATTCTATGATGCAGACCTTGAATGTGGAATTGGCAGAACGCAGTTATCCGATACATATCGGTAGCGGAGTGCTGGGGCAGCCGGAATTATTAACAGGCTGTTTGCCGCGTAAACGGGCTGCCATCGTGACCAATACCGTGGTTGCGCCGCTCTATCTGGATAAACTCCAGGTAACTTTGCAGCAACTGGGTGTGGAAAGCGTGCCGGTGATTCTGCCTGACGGGGAAGCCTGCAAGAATTCGGACACGATGAACCTGATTTATAGTGCGTTATTGTCCAGTCGTTGCGAGCGGACTACTCCGCTGATCGCGCTGGGCGGGGGCGTGATTGGCGACATGACCGGTTTTGCCGCAGCCACCTATTTGCGCGGCGTGCCTTTTATCCAGATTCCGACTACCTTGCTGTCGCAGGTGGATTCTTCGGTGGGCGGCAAGACCGGCATCAATCATCCGCTGGGCAAGAACATGATCGGCGCTTTTTATCAGCCGCAACTGGTGCTGGCGGATACGGATACCCTGAATACCCTGCCGGATAAGGAGCTGGCGGCCGGCATGGCAGAGGTTATCAAGTATGGGTTGATTCGCGATGCGGCCTTTCTGGAATGGCTGGAACAAAATATGGATCTGCTGCTGGTGCGAGACACGGCTGCGCTTCAATATGCCATCGAGCGCAGTTGCCGAAACAAGGCTGAAGTGGTCGCCCTTGATGAGCGCGAAAGCGGTGAACGGGCGTTATTGAATCTCGGCCATACCTTCGGTCATGCGATCGAATCCGGCATGGGATACGGCAAATGGCTGCATGGTGAAGCAGTAGCGGCAGGTACGCTGATGGCGGCTGATTTGTCAGAACGCCTCGGCTGGCTGGATGCGGGGCAGGTGGCGCGTATCCGGCGACTTTTTCAACGTGCCGGCTTGCCGGTCATTTCCCCTGATCTGGGGGTAGCGGCCTATCTGGAATGGATGGGGCTGGACAAGAAGGTGGAGGGCGGCAAGATGCGTTTCGTGCTGCTCAAAGAAATGGGTCGCGCCGTGGTGAAAGGCGATGTGCCGACAGAGTTGCTCAGGCAAACGCTACAGGCCTGCGTGAAATGATTGAATGTGCAGCCTATGCGGTAACGCAGACTCGTGGACGGAAATATTTAGAGGCATCCCCGGCGGGTCGCAGCGAATTTCAGCGCGATCGCGATCGCATCATCCATTCGGGAGCCTTTCGTCGCCTGGAATACAAGACCCAGGTATTTGTGAATCATGAAGGGGATTTGTTCCGCACCCGGTTGACGCATAGTATCGAAGTGGCGCAAATCGCCCGTTCGATTGCGCGTCGCCTGCATCTCAACGAAGATCTCGCGGAAGCGATTTCACTGGCACACGACCTGGGGCATACCCCCTTTGGTCATGCCGGTCAGGATGCATTGAATGCTTGCATGAAGGATTATGGCGGTTTCGAACATAACTTGCAGTCGTTGCGTGTGGTGGAATTGCTGGAAGAGCGCTATGCTGCCTTCGATGGTTTGAACCTGTGTTTCGAGACTCGCGAAGGCATACTCAAACATTGTTCTGCTGCCAATGCCGCTAATCTGGGCGAATTGGGTGAGCGCTTTCTCCAGGGGCGCAGTCCGTCGCTGGAGGCGCAAATCGCCAACCTTGCCGACGCAATCGCTTATAACAACCATGATGTCGATGACGGGTTACGCTCCGGGTTGATCACGCTGGAACAACTCTCCAAAGTGCCACTGGTGGATCTTCATTTGCAGGAAGTGAACAAAATTTATCCGGGATTGCCCGAGCGGCGCGCAGTACATGAAACGGTGCGGCGCATGATTAATACGCTGGTGACTGATCTGCTACGTCAAAGTGAAAGTAATATTGCGAAGCAAAATCCGGCTAGTGTTGAGGATGTGCGCAAGGCACCCAAGTTGATTTTGTTTAGTGCTGAAGTCAATGAGTTGCAGCGTGAGTTGAAAAAATTTTTGTTGGACAATTTGTACCGGCATTATCGGGTGATGCGCATGAGCGCCAAGGCGCAGCGCATCATTCATGATCTGTTTGGCGCATTCATCGACGATAGGCGCTTATTGCCGCCGCAATTCCAGTCGTCTGAAGGAGCTAGTGAACATGCGCGTACCGTGGCCGATTATATCGCCGGGATGACCGACCGTTATGCGATACGCGAGCACCGGCGCATATTTGCGGTGGAAGAAATTCCGGTAAGTTTATGATATTGCAAAATTTATATGATCTTATCCTTATTTTTCCTGAGGGCAATGGTTGCCCATAGGCCTGATAAAAGGTAAAATCCGCCCTTTTGAATTTGATGCGGTGGCTAGTGCCGCCATTTTATGGTTTTAATGATTCAGGTTTTTAGAATGGACTGGGGTATACAGTGAGTGATTCTTTTTTACCGGTGCAGCAAGGTCTGTATGATCCGCGTCAAGAGCGCGATGCCTGTGGTGTTGGTTTCGTAGCACATATCAAGGGGAAACAGAGTCATGACATGGTACGTCAGGGCTTGCAGATATTGCAGAATCTGACGCATCGTGGTGCGGTGGGTGCAGACCCGCTGGCTGGTGATGGTGCAGGTATCTTGTTGCAGCTTCCAGATGCCTTCCTTCGTGCGCAATGTGCTTCGCAGAATATTATTTTGCCAGCATCCGGCAGCTATGGCGTAGGCATGGTGTTTTTGCCTCGCGACGCAAGCTTGCGTGCCGCCTGCGAACAGATTATTGCCGAAAAAATTGCCGCCGAAGGCCAGCATTTATTGGGTTGGCGTGACGTGCCGGTGGATGGTTCGGGGTTGGGACAGAGCGTCAAGAAGGTGGAACCGGTAGTACGCCAGGTATTCATCGGCAGTACGCTTGCAGACAACGATGCCTTTGAACGTAAATTGTTCGTGATCCGCAAAACCGTGGAACATGCCGTGCGCAGCCTGGAGGGCATGCAGAGCAAGTGGTTGTATATTCCGTCGATGTCAGCCAGAACCATCGTCTACAAGGGCATGCTGCTGGCCGATCAGGTCGGTAAATATTACCTCGATCTGCAGGACGAAACCCTGGTGAGCGCGCTGGCGTTGGTACATCAGCGTTTTTCCACCAATACTTTCCCGACCTGGAACCTGGCTCACCCTTTCCGCATGATCGCGCATAATGGCGAGATCAACACGCTGCGCGGTAATGTCAACTGGATGGCGGCGCGCCATGCGGCAATGTCATCAAAAATTTTAGGCAGCGATCTGGAAAAACTCTGGCCGTTAATCGTCGAAAATCAGTCCGATTCAGCCTGTTTCGATAACGCACTTGAATTGCTGGTGGCGGGCGGCTATACCCTGCCGCATGCCATGATGCTGTTAATTCCCGAAGCCTGGGCGGGCAACCCGCTGATGGATGAAGAACGCCGTGCTTTCTATGAATATCATGCTGCGCTGATGGAACCTTGGGATGGCCCGGCAGCCGTGGCCTTTACCGATGGCCGGATGATCGGTGCGACACTGGATCGTAATGGTTTGCGTCCGGCGCGCTATCTGATCACCGATGATGATCTGGTGTTGATGGCCTCGGAAATGGGCGTATTAAATATTCCACAACACAAGATCGTCAAAAAATGGCGCTTGCAGCCGGGCAGGATGTTCCTGATTGATATGCAGGCAGGGCGTATTGTCGATGATGCCGAGCTCAAGCAGCAACTGGCCAATGCCCGGCCTTATCGCCAGTGGATTAACAAATCGCGCTACTTCCTTGCCGATTTGCCGGATGCGGCAGAAGACGGCTTAAAGCTTGCCCCTGCTGCATTGCTGGATACGCAGCAGGCGTTTGGCTATACCCAGGAAGATCTCAAGTTTATTCTGGCACCCATGATTCATACCGGTGAAGAAGCGCTGGGTTCGATGGGTTCGGATGCCGCCTTGCCGGTGTTGTCGAAACGCAATCGTTCTTTTTACGATTATTTCCAGCAGTTGTTCGCACAGGTGACTAACCCGCCGATCGATCCGATACGCGAAGAAATTGTGATGTCGCTGACTTCGTTCATCGGTCCAAAGCCTAATCTGCTGGGTATCGACGAGACCAATCCGACGCTGCGTCTGGAAGTGCATCAACCGGTTTTGTCGAATGCAGACATGGCAAAATTGCGCAGCATCGATCAATATACCCAGGGGCGCTATCGTTCACTGGTACTGGATATGAGTTATCCGGCGGTGCAGGGGGCTGCGGGTTGTGAAGCCGCGGTTCAGGCGTTGTGTCTGGCGGCTGACCGGGCAGTAGCTGAGGGTTATAACGTGTTGATACTGTCGGATCGTGCGGTTTCTGCGCTGCAAGTGCCGATCCCTGCGCTGGTCGCCTGTTCCAAGGTGCATCATCATCTGGTCAAAGGCGGGTTACGCACCAGCACCGGACTGGTGATTGAAACCGGTTCTGCGCGGGAAGTGCATCATTTTGCGTTGCTGGCAGGCTATGGTGCCGAGGCGGTATGCCCGTGGCTGGCTTATGAAACCATTAGCGAAATGAGTCAGGCAGCTCAGACTGATGCGAAAAAATCGCAGATGCGCTTTATCAAGGCGATTAACAAGGGATTGATGAAGGTGATGTCCAAGATGGGCATTTCTACCTATCAATCCTATTGCGGCGCGCAGATTTTTGAAGCGATCGGCCTGAATGCGGAATTTGTTAAAAATTATTTCGCCGGCACCGCGACGCAGATCGAGGGCATCGGCCTGAAGGAAGTGGCCGAAGAGGCGGTGCGCACCCATCTGGGCGCCTATGGTACGGATCCGGTGTTGAGCAATGCGCTGGACGCGGGCGGCGAATATGCCTGGCGCATCCGTGGTGAAGAACATATGTGGGTGCCGGATAGCATCACCAAACTGCAGAATGCTACGCGCACCAATAACGCGGCCACTTTCAAGGAGTATTCGCGTTTGATCGACGATCAGGCGAATAAACTGAAAACCCTGCGTGGCCTGTTCGAGATCAAGAATGCCGGTGCGCCAGTGCCGCTGGAAGAAGTCGAACCGGCGAAAGAAATCGTTAAACGCTTCGTCACCGGAGCGATGTCGCTGGGTTCCATTTCCACCGAGGCGCATACCACGCTGGCAATCGCCATGAATCGTATCGGCGGCAAGTCCAATACCGGCGAGGGGGGCGAGGATTCCGCGCGCTTTGGAACTTTCAGCGGCGGTGAAATGCTCTCCGACATCATCGGCAAGGGTCGTATCGAAAAGGATCGTGAACTGCTGGCGGGAGATTCTTTACGCTCACGGGTCAAGCAGATTGCGGCCGGTCGCTTCGGTGTGACTGCTGAATATCTGGCCAGCGCAGACCAGATTCAGATCAAGATGGCGCAAGGTGCCAAGCCCGGTGAAGGTGGGCAGTTGCCAGGCCACAAGGTGACAGAATATATCGCCAAGTTGCGCCATTCGGTGCCGGGCGTAGGGTTGATTTCGCCACCGCCGCATCATGACATTTATTCCATCGAGGATCTGGCGCAGTTGATCCACGATATGAAGAATTCCAATCCCGCTGCTTCGATTTCGGTCAAGCTGGTTTCAGAAGTCGGGGTCGGCACGGTAGCGGCAGGGGTGGCGAAGACCAAGGCGGATCATATCGTGATCTCCGGTTTTGACGGCGGCACCGGTGCCTCGCCTATTTCATCAGTCAAGCACGCGGGGACTCCGTGGGAGCTGGGTCTGGCGGAAGCGCAGCAGACACTGGTGTTGAACCAGTTGCGCGGGCGTATCGCGTTGCAGGTGGATGGGCAGTTGAAGACTGGGCGCGATGTGCTGATTGGTGCCTTGCTCGGTGCGGACGAATTTGGCTTTTCCACGGCACCGCTGGTGGTGGAAGGCTGCATCATGATGCGTAAATGTCATCTCAATACCTGTCCGGTGGGCGTTGCAACCCAAGACCCGGAGTTGCGCCGTAAATTTACCGGTCAGCCTGAACATGTCGTGAATTTCTTCTTCTTTATTGCCGAAGAAGTGCGCGGCTACATGGCGCAAATGGGTATACGCAAGTTTAATGACCTGGTAGGTCGTTCCGACCTGCTCGACGTCAAACAGGGCATCAGTCACTGGAAGTCGCAGGGGCTGGATTTCTCCAAAATATTCCATCAACCGGCCATGCCGGCCAGCGTGGCGCGCCGCCACATCGAAACTCAGGATCATGCACTGGAAAAAGCGCTGGACAATTCGCTGATTGCCAGGGCGCAGGCGGCTTTGAACGACAAACAGCCGGTGGTCATCGAAAGCCGCATCAGCAACGTGAATCGTACCGTCGGCACCATGCTGTCGCATCAGATTGCCAAGCGTTATGGTCAGGCTGGACTGCCCAATAACACCATCAGGGTCAACTTCAGTGGCACTGCAGGGCAGAGTTTTGGGGCTTTTCTCGCACAAGGCATTTCCTTCGAACTCAAGGGCGAGGGCAACGACTATGTGGGCAAGGGCTTGTGCGGCGGGCACATCATGATCATGCCGCCGGCTGACGCAAACATCAAATCACACGAAAATATTATCGTCGGCAATACCGTGATGTATGGGGCAACTGCGGGCGAATGTTATTTTAGCGGCGTGGCGGGAGAACGTTTCGCGGTGCGCAATTCCGGTGCGGTTGCGGTGGTGGAAGGTGTCGGCGATCATGGTTGCGAATACATGACCGGTGGCATGGTGATCGTGCTGGGCTTGACCGGGCGCAATTTTGCCGCAGGTATGTCAGGCGGGATTGCCTTTGTGCTGGACAAAGACGGCCTGTTCCAGAAGCGCTGCAATCTGGCGATGGTGGAACTGGAGCCAGTACCTGAAGACGTGGCGGCACTGGATCCAGTAGAAATAGTGCCGGATAGCCACGGCAGAGTGCATTTCAACCATCTGGGTCGTGCGGATGAGTTGGTGTTGAAGGAATTTATTGCCAAGCACTGGCAGCATACCAAGAGCGCACGCGCCAGAGAGATACTGGATAACTGGCAGCAATATCTGCCTAAATTCCTCAAGGTGATGCCGACCGAGTATCGTCGAGCCTTGCAGGAAATGGCGGTGTTACAGGCTAATCTGCATAAAGAGGTGGCATAATGGGCAAGCCTACAGGTTATATCGAGTTTCAGCGTCTGAGCGAAGAATCCCTGCCGGTTGCTGAAAGACTACGGAATTATAAAGAATTCGTGCTGCATCTGACGGACGAACAGGCAAAAATTCAAGGGGCGCGCTGCATGGATTGCGGCATTCCTTTCTGCAGTAGCGGTTGTCCGATCAATAACATCATCCCGGACTGGAATGACCTGGTGTATCGCGGCAACTGGCGCGCTGCGCTGGACGTGTTGCATTCCACCAATAATTTCCCGGATTTTACCGGACGTATCTGCCCCGCACCTTGCGAAGCGGCCTGTACGGTGAATATTATCGGCGACGCGGTGGGCATCAAGTCCATCGAGCATGCGATCATCGACAAGGGTTGGGAGATGGGCTGGATAACCCCGGTCTTGGCGACCAACAAGACCGGCAAGAAAGTTGCGATCGTCGGTTCGGGGCCTGCAGGACTGGCCGCCGCTCAGCAACTGGCGCGTGCCGGGCATGACGTGACCGTCTATGAGAAAAATGATCGTATCGGCGGGTTATTACGTTATGGTATCCCCGACTTCAAGTTCGACAAGTCAAATATCGACCGTCGTATGGCGCAGATGCAGGCTGAAGGCGTCACCTTTCGCACCGGAGTTTATATCGGACGTGAGCGCGATCAGGGTGTGAATAATCTGTCTGTTCAGACGATAGATCCAGAGGTATTGCTGGCGGATTATGAGGCGGTAATACTGTCAGGCGGTTCCGAAGTGCCGCGCGATCTGACCGTGCCGGGGCGCGAACTTTCCGGTATTTATAACGCGATGCAGTTTCTGCCGCAGCAGAATCGTGTTAATGCGGGGGATGTGTTGCCCGAGCAGATATTGGCAACCGGCAAGCATGTGGTGGTGATCGGCGGTGGTGATACCGGTTCAGATTGTGTAGGAACTTCCAATCGTCAGGGTGCCTTGTCCGTCACGCAATTCGAGGTGATGCCGCGTCCTCCTGAACAGGAAAACAAGTCGCTGGTATGGCCGAACTGGCCGCTAAAAATGCGCACTTCCAGTTCGCACGAAGAGGGTTGTCAACGCGACTGGTCGGTTTCTACTCAGGCGTTTCTGGGCAGTAACGGTAAACTGGAAAGTCTGCGTGCCGCGCGGGTCGAATGGAAAGACGGCAAGATGTCCACCATTGCCGGCAGCGAGTTTGAAGTCAAGGCTGATCTGGTGTTTCTGGCAATGGGTTTCGTTAATCCTGCGCAAAAAATGCTGGAGGCATTTGGTGTAAACAAGGATGCACGCGGCAATGTACAGGCGAATACCGAAGATTACCGGTCCAGTATCCCCAAGGTATACGTAGCCGGAGACATGCGCCGGGGGCAATCGCTGGTGGTCTGGGCTATCCGTGAAGGTCGTCAGTGTGCACGCGCCGTAGACGAGTTTTTGATGGGCTCGTCGCTGTTGCCACGTTAAATAAATTTTGGAAAATCCATGAATTTCAAACTCAAGAATGACACCTTTCTGCGCGCCTTGTTGCGCCAGCCCACCGAATATACGCCGGTATGGATGATGCGTCAGGCGGGTCGCTATCTGCCGGAATACCGTGCATCGCGCAAACGTGCCGGGAGTTTCCTGGGTTTGTGCAAGAGCCCTGATTTTGCAACCGAAGTGACACTGCAACCGCTGGAGCGTTTCCCGCTGGATGCGGCGATCCTGTTTTCCGATATATTGACGGTGCCGGATGCGATGGGTCTGGGACTTTATTTTTCTGAAGGCGAAGGCCCGAAATTCGAACGTCCGTTGCGGGATGAGGCGGCTATACTGGCGCTGCAAGTGCCTGATATTGATAAAAATTTACGCTATGTGACCGATGCCGTGACGCAGATACGCAAGTCGCTGGACGGTAGCGTTCCGTTGATTGGCTTTTCAGGTAGCCCGTTCACCCTTTCCTGCTATATGGTCGAAGGCGGCGGCAGCGATGATTACGCCAGAGTGAAGACCCTGATGTATAACCAGCCAAAGCTGATGCATCACATACTCGAAATGACCACGCAGGCGGTTATTGCTTATTTGAATGCGCAAATTACGGCCGGCGCACAGGCGGTGATGATTTTTGATTCCTGGGGCGGGGTGTTGTCGCATGCGGCTTTCCATGAATTTTCACTGGCGTATACCCGACGCATCGTCGATGGGTTGATCAAGGAAAAGGATGGCGTGCGTGTTCCTTCGATCGTCTTCACCAAAGGCGGCGGCTTGTGGATCGAAAGCATCGCCGATACCGGTTGTGATGCGGTAGGTCTGGACTGGACGATGGATATCGGCATCGCCCGGCAGAAAGTTGGCAACAAGGTCGCACTGCAAGGCAATATGGATCCGACGGTGCTGTTTGCGTCCCCTGCGGCGATTCATGCAGAAGCGGAACGTATACTCGGCAGCTACGGTTATGGCAGCGGCCATGTCTTCAACCTGGGTCATGGTATCTCTCAACACACCAACCCGGAACACGCTGCAGCCCTGATTGCCGCCGTGCACGAGTTAAGCCGCAAGTTCCACTAACAGTCATCCGCCAGAAGTCCAGGAATCCTTAAAATCAACATCTTTCCTGGACAGAAATACTTAAATGAACGTAACTACTCAGGTACGCCAAATAGTGAGCGTAGCCCGGATGGAATGAAATGGAATCC
>CAIRBC010000477.1 GCA_903876685.1 uncultured Nitrosomonadales bacterium
GCGCACCCTACGGTAAGACTCATGAGCCTGGGAGATCTTCTACCACCCTTTAACCTCATTGGTAATTGCGTAAAGTGTAAACCGAGAAATGAAGGATGCCCATTTTTTCTGTTTTTTTGAAGAAAAATTAAATTTCAAATTCGTTTTAAATCCTTATCTGAGCGGATTTATCAGCGCATTATATGGGTTAGGGAGAACCTTACGATTAAACCCGCCAAACTCAGTCATTGTCTTTTTATTTCACGGTTCCCTTGCCCCCCGGCCAGGAAATTTCTGGTATAGCGAAATTTGCTGTGTAAAATAACGTGATAACTTACAAGGGAGTTTATGTCGTGAAATGAGTTCCAAAAGACCACTTTGTACGATGTAAAAAAGGAACACAATACCGGGACAAAGGCTACACGGTGCTCAGTTTACGGCGACCAGCATGATCGGCTTGATTTCACTGGCCGGGATTATCGTGCATAATTCCATCTTGCTTGTGGACTTCATTAAATCCTGTTGAAAGAAGGTGTGCCCTTCAAACAGGCCATCGTGCGCTCTGACATTACCCGTGCACAACCGATTATAAACACCGCACTGGTGGCAATGTCAGGTGCTGTCTTCATTCGAGACAATCCAATATTCAATGGACTGGCTATTTCACTGCTGATTGGAATCTTAGTTTCAACTAATATTACTTTGTTCGTCATAACCACGGTTTACTGCGCTGTTTATCAACTATCAGCACTCAAAACCGCACACAACAGCATAACAAGCATGAACTCATGGAAATAAACACGTGATATTGAAGGAACCAATGTTCCAATTCCACTCGCCTTTGGCATTGCTGGAAGTCCACTATTCCTTAGTCAATGGTGGCTAAGCTATACCAATTTTGTAATATTTAATCTATTGCAAAACGGCTTGGCACGCTGGTGTCTGATAAAGAGCCTGTTGCGTAAGAATGAGTGTGCGCGGAGGCAGATTAATCTTCAGCAGCACGCGCCAAAAGCAGACAAAAGTTCTGAAAACTTGCTTTTAATCAGTAGGCAACTTGATTTCATCCTGATTCAAACGGCTTTGCTCTTCCATCACCAGCGTCGAAAGTTCTTTTTTAAGCGCATTGAATTCGGCTGAACTGGGATCGCGCGGGCGCAGCATGGTAACCGTGACATCTTTCTTTATTTTACCCGGTCGGTAGGTCATCACAACGATGCGGTCTGCCAGGTAAATGGATTCCTCGATGCTGTGTGTCACAAAAATGATGGTTTTTTGGTATTCCATCCAGATACGCAGCAATTCGTCTTGAAGGTTGCGCCGAGTTAGTGAATCTAGCGCGCCGAACGGTTCATCCATCAGCATGATGGGCGCATCTAGCGCCAGCACACGGGCAATGGCGACCCGCTGTCGCATACCTCCGGAAAGATCTTTAGGGTAACGGTCACGAAAATCTTGCAAATTCAACATTTTCAGTAGTGAACGCACCTTTTCGAAGATTTGATCTTTAGGCAGCTTCTTGATTTCCAGGCCGAAGGCGATGTTTTTTTCAACCGTCATCCATGGGAAGAGTGCATATTCCTGAAAAACCATGCCTCGATCCGGACCTGGCAACAACACCTGGATACCATCGACCAGAATCTCGCCTGAAGTGGGAAACGAGAAGCCTGCGATCGTATTCAGCAAAGTGGATTTGCCACAACCTGAGGGTCCCAGCAGACAGACAAATTCGCCACGTGCAATATTCAGATCGACGTTCTCCAACGCAACAACGACACGCTCTCCGCTGCTGAATACCTTGTTGACCTGGTTGATTTGGATATGTGAGTGCAATTCAGTTTCCTTCAATGCCACGATGCCATTTGAGCAGATGATTGTTGAGGCGGTTCATGCCAGTGTCAATCGCCAGTCCTAACAGGCCGATACTCAACATACCGGCGATGATCTTGTCCGACCAAAAAAACTCACGTGCTTCCAAAATACGATAGCCCAGACCGTTATTGACCGCGATCATTTCCGCAACAATCACTACGATAAAAGCGGTGCCGACGCCGATACGCGCGCCGGTCAGAATGTAAGGTGTGGCAGCTGGTAGCATCACCCGTAGAAACATCGTGGTCTGGTCAGCACCCAGGCTGCGTGCTGCACGGATGTAAATCCCATCGACATGGCGCACACCGGCAATGGTATTCATCAGGATAGGAAAAAATGCACCTATTACAATCAGAAAAATAGCCGGCGGATTGCCAAGTCCAAACCACAGGATAGACAGCGGAATGAAAGCGATGGGGGGAATCGGTCTCAGCAACTGAATTAACGGGTTAAATAGCCGGTAAATCCGCTCGTTTGCACCCATTAGCAAACCTAGAGGCAAAGCCAGAATAGCGCCAGTCAAGAAGCCGACCACCACGCGGTACAAGCTTGCATAAGCATCACTAACGAGTTCGCCCGAAAATAGCCACGCGAGATAGCTGGATTTTGACGGATCAAAAGCTTCAAACGGCAGCAGGTATTCCCACCATTTCGCCACGACCGCAGTGGGTGCAGGTAAAATTTGTGGATTAACAATTCCGTGCATCGAAAGCCATTGCCATACCCCTAACAGTACCAGTGGTACCAAAAAGCCCTGTAACTTGCCGAAAAATTTTATCAATAGTTTCATTTGCTAATTTTCAAATCCTTTTTAGCTTTATCAAGTAGATCCAGCCTTACCCAGTCGCCGGCTAGCGGTGTAATGGACATTTTACCTACTCCGTACAGACGCATCAGGTCGGCAGTTGCCTGTACATGTTCTAGCGTCACGTCATAGGTAAAAGAAGCATTGGACAGCGCATCCTGATAATCCTGGCTGGTGATCTGATTTTTGAACATTTGTTCCTTAACATATTTTTCGGCTAGTTTAGGATCATTCTGAAAAGTTCGGGTGGCTTCAACAAACAACTTGAGAACCCGCTCGGCAATCTCGCGTTTCTCTTTGTACAGTTTCTCGGTCATCACCAGTGCCCGGACAGGCTCCCCCAGAATTGTGTCATAAGGTTTGATCACTTCCACGCCATATCCCTTATTGATGGCCTGTGAAGATTGCGGTTCGGACTGGCACATCGCATCGATATTTTTCTGCAGCAATGCCTGGTTCAGATCGGCAAAGGGCATAAAAAACAATTGAACATCCTTGCCTGGCTGATCTGACCAAGTGAGATGATATTTTGCCAGCTCGGCCGCCAGCAACAGTTCCTGAGCTCCACCACGCGCAACACCAACCTTTTTACCCTTGAGATCAGCGACAGACTTGATGTTCAGGTCGGGCCTGGCAACGATGCGTGCACCACCTTTGGCGAAACCCGCAACTACATAAATAGGAATTCCGCTTGCGCGTCCGGCAACTGCGGCATCCAGAGCACTTGCGGCAATATCAATTTCGCCTGCGATAATTGCCGGCAAAATATCCAGTCCCTTGGCAAACACACGCTCCTCGATCTGCAGGTTATATTTGGGAGCCAGCTCCTTCATATAAGAAACCGCTCCATAATGTGCAAACTTAAGGTTGCCCAGTCTGACTACATCAGGGGCTGCCTGTGCGATAGATATCAAGAACATCGCGGATAACAGCAAAAAAATTCGTGGTATTGACACAGAAATCTCCTCAACAAGGGTGAATATTATTCTAAAATAATTGGTTACAATAACCATCAACAATGTACTTGATAATCGCAGGTGCGTCAAATTCGTTCGGAAACTTGATGTCCCATGCGTCAAAATCCAAATGGTAAGTGTTGTTTTTTAACAAGTCGTGAATCAGAATATTTCTCCTCGGACATCCATGATAGGGTCAATGGTTACTTGGGAGAACACGCCATCAATAGTCAGTGTATTGAACCAGAAAATTCAGGATTAATTGTAAACAATTCCATCGAAACTTTTTAACATGCCCAACTCTCCAAATTCAGGTTCACTATACGTTCAAATTCGCGTATGTTAATAGTCACCAGAGTAGCGTCCAACGCCAATGAATGGCACGCGAACGATAAATCGTTAGCACCGATGGGATTAACAGCAAGTTTGAGTCGAGTGAAATGCACGAGGTAATGCTCGCATAGAGTGCGGTTGGTTTCGTAGCTTACCGGCACTTGCCTGATCAGATGATCAAGCTGTGTCAGGACATCTGCCTTGCGAATGGAGCGTTCAGCTCATTTGAGCAGTTCGGCGTAGGTAAAGAAAGACATGCACAGTACGGCATTTTCATCCAACCCGTTGACATGTTCAGCCACAGATGCTGGCTTGTGCTTGATCATGTAAAAAAGTGTATTGATGTCGAGCAGGTATTTAACAGTGACTCACGTTTCTGCATCGCTGGTTACACTGCGTCAGATGATTCCAGTGCAGCCTATGTCAGCTTATTTATGAGTCAAGATCAGCAGCTGATGGGGTGCACGAAGGGCAGGGTGATACGTTAATCACAGTCAAACAAACTCATAAGCAATATTCTAAAATTTCATAGGGCTGTAACGCTGAGTACGCTCATCAGTCGCAAATAATACGTTCATGCATCAACTAGGCTGGTTATGGTGATATTAATATTAACGTGAAACACGCGTAGCGATCGTACTCCCCCTCGCCCGCTTGCGGGAGAGGGATGGGGAGAGGGAAACGGGCATGTTGGGTTTCATCATCAGGGGTGGCAATTTGCCATGTCCGTTAGTGGGAGTCTATAGGTTAACCGAATATTTGCGTATGCACCTCTCATACTGGCACCCATAATGCACTGATGGCACACTTGTAAGGTATAGGCTATTTCTTTTATGGTAATCCTTATTGAAGGTATAACGACTCTTTACTCTGCGACGCTCCAGAATACGCCCGTGAATGAAAATTAGCTAGGGCAGCTTGCCTGCCGAGACCATCCGGTAAAAAAGTCGTGGTCGTGAAATCCATATCATGATGTCATCAAAACTCGAAGTAGGGACATCGTTTTGATAATTCAAATCAAAACTTCCGCCATTCAAGCCATCGGCTTGTAGATTTTTGCCGGTAGAGAATACGATTGCGATGGGGGGCTCTGTAATGCTGGTGATTACATTGCCTGCGCTGTCTTTGATTTGAAGTGCAATCGAGGGAACTGAGCTTAACGTGAAAGGCACGGCAGAGGCAAACGTGGGATCTACCCGGTATAGCCATTTCCCACCCCAGGAATCTGTTTCATTGACTCCGATCGTCCTCCAGGGCAAATAGCAGTAAGTAGATGAATTTGCACAACCGCTGTCAGCAACGCCACTGATATTTTCCGGGCAAGGTAATTTTCCGTTTATCTCTGCATAGCCAATCAGGGCATTGCGGATTTCATCCAGATAGCGACGGGTTTCATTGATGCGCTGTTGCTGAGCCTGGCTTAATACCGAAGGCAACAAACCACCCAGCAAAAGAGCAATGATCACTAGTACCACCGCCATTTCCAACAGGCTGAAGCCTTTGGATTTTAGATTATTTTCAAGGCTCATGCTTTCCTTTCACGGCGCAATGATTTTTACCTGATCGTTAAAAGAGCTGGATCGATTATTGATTTCATAGATCAAATCTGCCGGCGTTGCATTTTCACCTTCAAGATAATCAGCCAGATTAGCCGTGTTATGGGTTTTACCAGCCAGTGCCTTGCCCATCATCAGGATGATCGCCCGCTTGTCATTGCCACTGCCATTCACTTTCAGGCAATCGTATGCAGGCGGAGCAGGTAAAGGCAAGCTACCCGGATGCGGAACGCAACTATTGCTTGCGGCTGGAAAAGTACCAGGCGCATAGCCCTTGGAGAGCGCATAAAACATGTGCTGATGCCAATTGTTGGTCAACAGCCATGACGCAAGCAGGGGGCTGCAAGACAGAAAGCTGGCGTAATTGGGTTTGCAAGAATCGTCCTGAGTGGTACAGGGTGATTTCATGCCTTTCATTTCAATCCGGCTTAAGGTTACGCCGGGTTGAGGAGGATCTCTAGTCCCGGTTAAGGTAATGGTAGCGCTGCCGTCGGCATTTAAATTACCGCTGATGCCGAGATTATTCAGTCTTACCGCAGTATCGTTGTATAGCCGGTTGGTGGAGGGGCTGGCTGATACCTGAAACAGCAATTGAGTCAGCTCATCTTTGTCAAACAAGTTCCATAGCCCTAAACCGGCACCGGTAACCTCTCCGCTAATGGTTAACACATCATGTTCGCCAACAGTAATGGTAGCCGGACAATGACTCTCCGTACAAGGACAGTGCATGACTAAACTGCCGGGATCCACAGTGCAATTACCACTGTCACCGCCTCTGCCGCTGACAGAGTAAGTTGGAACGGATTTCCAGAGCGGAGGCCTTATGCTGTTATTGGGCAACAAGTTTCCAACTGGCAGCAAACCATAAATCGTCCCGGATTTTCCGGTAAAAGTGGTTGCAGGTGCCGAGGTCGGTTGTACAAAGGAAGCCGCAGACGGGAACGCGCCCCATACCGAATAATAGTTATTGAGCAAGGGTTTGAGTCCGTTTTCTATTTCTTTGCTGACCAGTTTTTCTATTTCATTGGCAGCAAAAATGTTATTGGTACTAAGATAAATCAGTCGGTCATTGAAAGTATCGGTCTTGTTTCCGGTGATAAAAGGCCCGGTAGCCATCGCGTTATTACGGTTATAGAGCCCACTATCCAGATAGTTCGCCGGACAGAGGTTTTGTTTGATATTGGAGCCGTTGCGCGTGGCGCAAACTTCGCTGGTGAGAGCTGAACGGGCTTGTGTGCTTAGCGGTGCACCGGGCGCAAAAACGATGGCAACCGCTTCTGAACCGGTTGGAGTGAGCAAGCTTGTTCCGTTGGAGTCGTAGACCGACAAGGTTCCCGGTGTGTCGCTATTAATGAGGTGAGCGCCATTACACGGGCACAGCGAGCGAAAATTATCCGAAAGCGCATACCATAACGGCTCTCCATCGGCATCGACCAGCTCAGGAATACCCAGTGTTTTCCAGGGCAGCCTGCCGATGGAGGTGCCGCTGCTCGATACACAGGAGCCTTCTGCGTCACCGTAGCCGGTAGTACCCGGTGCATCGGTGTCTGGGCAGGGCAGATTGCCGGGTCTGGCGCAGGTGGCGCTTCTGAGAGAACTGGTGATTGCATAGGCGAGTAACGCTTCTTTTGCTTGTGCGAGTGCTTCGGAATTTTTTCTGTCCCGGGTGATTTGCAAACTGGCCTGACCCAGCGAACTGACCAGTAGCGCCATGGAGCCAATCACCATGATCACCAGCATCAGCAGCAAAACGGTTCCGCTTTGCCTCAGCGAGGATCGCATGGCTATAGAGTATTAGTAGTTTGATTAAAGATTAATTTTTTTAGACTGATACTGGTTGATTCAATCAGATTCATTGTGCGCTCCTATAAACGATAGTCTATTCAACGGCACATCAGGAAGAATTGAGGATCATGGCACTTGGGTCATTTCAGTTGTATATTGCTGACAGCCAATTAATGCTCCGAAATGGTCACAACGTGGCTCATCATAACAAGAATATTCTGCTTAGTATGGAAAATATAGCAACGTGGACATAAGAGGGTATGGCTAAATTCAATAACAAGAAACTTCCTATTTACTATTGATGCCAATAGAATACAGGCCATATCTTTTATACTTAGAAAATACACGATAATCAGTCAATCAAACCTGATGAAAAATAATTCCGAAATTTATTGCGTGGGTGGAGCCGTGCGCGACCAATTGCTGGGTTTGCCGGTGGTGGATCGTGACTGGGTGGTGGTTGGCAGCTCGGTAGATGCTATGGTAGCGCAGGGTTTTCGGCCGGTAGGCAAAGATTTTCCGGTTTTCTTGCACCCCGAAACCCACGAGGAATATGCGCTGGCGCGTACCGAGCGCAAGATTGCACAGGGTTACAAGGGTTTTTCGGTGTATGCAGCGCCGGATGTCACGCTGGAGCAGGATTTGTTGCGCCGGGATTTCACTATCAATGCTATTGCGCAGGATGCCAGTGGCAAGTTGATTGATCCCTACCGCGGCCTCGAAGATTTGCGTGCTGGTATCTTGCGCCATGTCAGTGCGGCTTTCGGTGAAGATCCGGTACGCATTCTGCGCGCGGCGCGTTTTGCGGCGCGATTCGGCTTTACCATTGCGCCACAGACGTTGACGTTAATGCGTAGCATGGTGGAAAACGGCGAAGTGGATGCGCTGGTTGCGGAGCGTGTCTGGCAGGAGCTGGCGCGCGGCCTGATGGAACAGAAACCTTCGCGTTTTTTTGAGACGCTGCGCAGCGTTGGTGCGCTGGCCAGCATTCTTCCCGAGGTGGATGCCTTGTTTGGTGTACCGCAGCCTGAAAAATATCATCCCGAAATTGATTGCGGGATTCATACGCTAATGGTGGTAGATGAGGCAGCACGGCAGAATGCGGCGCTGGAAGTCCGTTTTGCCGCGCTGACGCATGACCTGGGAAAGGCCACTACCCCGGCGGATATACTGCCACGGCATATCGGGCACGAGTTGCGTGGCGTGGCGTTGATTGGCCCGTTAGCTCAAAGAATGCGAGTGCCGACCGAATGTCGTGATCTGGCCAGTCTGATGGCGCGTTTTCACAGCGAAATCCATCGTGCCAGCGATTTGCGTGCCGCAACGGTGCTCAGCTTGTTTCAATCGGCGGATGCGTGGCGCAGGCCTGAACGTTTTGCGCAATTACTGCAAACTTGCATGGCAGATGCGCATGGCAGACTGGGTCATCAGGACGACGATTATCCTCAGCAAGATTATTTATGGAAATTGCTGACTCTGGCGCGCGCGGTAAATGCAGGCGAAATCGCCCAAAATACCCCTGATCAGGCATTAATTCCGGAGCGAGTGCGGCAGGCGAGGCTGGCTGCTATTGCAACCATGATAAAAAATGCATAGCACTAATTTTTTGATGAGAGAAGCACATTTGCCGGAGCTAGTACCATGAAAATGTTTTCTGCGCAGTCGGAATTGGACGGCGTGTTGTATTCGATGCGTCGAATTTTTGTTGCGGCAGGGTTGTTCAGTTTTTTTATCAACGCACTAATGCTGGTTCCAGCCTTGTATATGCTGCAGATTTATGACCGCGTGCTGGCCAGTCGAAATTTGCTGACGCTGTTGATGATCACGCTGATTGCGCTGTTTCTTTATCTGCTAATGGGCGGTCTGGAATGGGTACGTTCGGAATTGCTGGTGCGTGCCGGTGCCAGGCTGGATGAGGCGTTGCGCTGCCGGGTATTTACCGCTTGTTTCGAGGCCGGCCTGCAAGGCAGTGGGAACAATGCCGCGCAGGCGTTAGCTGACCTGGGCAATATCCGTCAGTTTTTGACCGGCAATAGCCTGTTTGCCTTTTTTGATGCACCGTGGATACCGGTTTTTTTGCTCGCCATTTATACCTTGCATCCGCTGCTTGCGGTGTTTGCGTTGTTCGGCGCCTTGCTGCTGTTTGGCCTGGCCTGGCTGACCGAAAAATCCACTCAACAACCGCTGCAAGAGGCGCAACGAGCCACCAGTCAGGCGAATCAGTATGCACAAGCCAATTTACGTAATGCCGAGGCGATTGAGGCGATGGGTATGCTGGAAGGATTGCGCCAGCGCTGGCAGACCAGACATCAGCAAGGCTTGGCATTGCAGCAATTGGCGAGTGATCGGGCAGGTCGTATCGGAGCAATTTCTCGCGTGGTCAGAATAGCGGTGCAGTCGCTGATACTGGGCTTGGGGGCGAGTCTGGTAATCACGCAAAAAGTATCACCGGGGGCGATGATCGCGGCATCGATACTGCTTGGGCGTGCGCTCTCTCCGGTCGAGCAGGCGATCGGCACCTGGCGCAGCCTGATTCAGGCACGTTCCTGTTACGCACGCCTGAACGAGTTGTTAAGCAAGTTTCCCGAGAGGCAAGTTGCCATGCCACTGCCCGCCCCACTAGGCAAAGTGTCAGTCGAAGCACTAACGGTGCATGCACCCGGTTCACCGGTAGCCATTCTCAGGAATATCAATTTCAAGCTGATGCCAGGCGAAGCTATTGCCGTCATCGGCCCCAGCGCCTCTGGCAAATCTACCCTGGCCAGGGCCTTGGTGGGGGTGTGGCGTGCAACAGCCGGCAAGGTGCGTCTGGACAGCGCCGATGTGGCTGCCTGGGATAAGCTTGAGTTAGGCAGATATATCGGTTATGTACCACAGGATATCGAGTTGTTTGCCGGAAGCATCGCAGAGAATATCGCTCGTTTTGGCGAAGTGGAATCGGAAAAAATAGTCAAGGCTGCACTTAGAGCGGGAGTACATGAAATGATATTGCGCCTGCCCAAAGGGTACGATACGCCGATAGGCGAAGCAGGCAGTTTTCTTTCCGGCGGGCAACGACAGCGGGTCGCTCTGGCCAGGGCAATGTATGGCGACCCGGTGCTGGTGGTGCTGGATGAACCCAATTCCAATCTGGATGATCAAGGAGAACTGGCGCTGGTGCAGGCTTTGTTGAGCCTGAAGGAAACGGGTTGCGCGATCGTAGTGGTGACGCATCGAACCAACATCGTGGCTGCGGTGGATAAAATTCTCGTGTTGCGCGAGGGTGTGATACAGCATTACGGGCCTAAAGCACAGGTGTTGGCCGCATTGCAAGCGGTGCCCGCTGTCATTGAAAAAGCGAGGGCATAATGTCAGGAGAAGCGACAACTGATTCGCAGGTACATCGCAGCATAACACGTGGCTTGCTGCTGTTAGGTCTGGGTATGGGAGGCTTTCTGTTATGGGCAGCCTGGGCACCGCTCGATGAAGGGGTGCCGATTTCCGGTCAGGTTGCACTGGATACCAAGCGCAAGACTGTGCAGCACAAGACCGGTGGCCTGGTGATGAAAGTGTTGGTACACGAAGGTCAGGAGGTAGCTGCAGGTGAAGAATTGATCGTGTTGAACGATGGCCAGGCGCGTGCGAATTATGAAACTGAACGGCAGCGCTATCTGGGTATGCGTGCCACGGAATCGCGGTTATTAGCCGAGCAGTCGGGCAAGGCGGTGATCAGTTTTCATCCGGATGTATTGCAAGGCAGAAATGACCCTGAGGTCAATCAGCATACTATCACTCAACAACTGCTGTTCAATAGCCGAAAGTTGTCACTGCAAAGTGAACTTGATACCTACACTGAATCGATTAAATCGCAGGAAGAAGCCATCAAGGGCTATAACGCTCAGATCACCGCACAAACAGCTCAACTTAAACTGGTACAACTTGAAGATCAGGGTCTGCGTGATCTGGTAAAGGAAGGTTATGCGCCACGCAACAAGCAGTGGGAGCAGGAACGCATTATCTATCAGTTGCAAGGCAGTATTGCCGAACAGCAAGCCAATATTGCTAAAGCCATGGGTTCGATTGCCGAACTGAAAATGCACCGCCAGCAGCGGCTTAACGAGGCTAGAAAAGAGGTGGATAGTCAGCTTGCCGATGTGCAGCGCGAAGTGTCGGCCGATGCGGTGAAATTCAACGAGTCGCGCGAGGAACTGGAACGTACCCGGATCCGCGCGCCGGTTTCGGGTGCGGTGGTCGGTATCGTCATGCAGACAGTCGGTGGCATCATTCAGGCCGGGGCAAGACTGATGGATATCGTACCCAGGGATGAAGTGCTGGTAGTAGAAGCTCGTTTGCCTCCCCATCTGGTGGATAGAATCTCCGTCGGACAGAAAGCTGATGTGCGTTTTCAGGGTTTTGTTCATACCCCGGAGCTGGCAGTGGAAGGTAAATTACTATCCCTGTCTGCAGATTTGCTGTCCGATCCGGTATCCAACGAAAGCTATTATCTGACGCGTATCCTCGTTACCGATAACGGATTGAAACAGCTCGGCGGGCGGCATCTGCAAGCTGGCATGCCGGTTCAGGTGGTGATTAAAACCGGGGAGCGCAGCGTGCTTAAATATCTGTTCGATCCAATCATCAAGCGCATGAGCTGGGCAATGAAAGAGGCCTGATCATGAGCAAATGGTTATGCATTGCGCTGCTGTTGGGCTGTGCTCAAGCGTATGCTGGAGATGATCTGCTGAGCATATATCGCGAGGCGCTGCTGAATAATGCAGCCTATCAGGCAGCGCGCTCAGGGCTGGACGCTGATCGTCAGGATGAGGACATCGCCTATGCACAATTGCTACCCAACCTGTCATTTTCAGCCAGTGGCAATCATAATCAGACAGACCGAAGTCTGCCCCAGGTGCAGGGAGGAAATCAGTCTTTCTCTTACCATAGTTCGAGTAACAGCCTGATTTTGCGTCAGCCTCTTTATCGGCCGCAACTGCTGTCCCGTCTCAGGCAGACACAGGCGTTGGCACTTGCCAGTGAAGCCAATATTGCCAAGACCAATCAAGAACTGGCCGTGAATGTCGTGACCAGTTATTGTGATGCACTGTTTGCGACAGATCAGCTTCGTCTGATGCAGGCGCAGCGAGCGGCGCTGACTGCACAATTGAGCGCTGCAAAAAAATCCTTTGAGGCAGGCAGGGGAACGCTGACCGATATAGACGATGCACAGTCCAGACTGGATTTGGTGCTGGTTCAGGAAATTGACGCGACTAACCGTATTGCTGATACACGGCGTGCTCTGGGCGCGTTGGTCGGACGTGAGATCACGTCGCTGTTAGCGTTTAATCCGGCCAGTCCGGATATACCCGAAACGCGTAGTCTGGAAGATTGGATGGTTGAGGTACAAAAGCATAATCCTGAACTGGAATCCTTGCGCAACCAGCAAAATGCAGCAGAACAGGAGCTGCTTAAGGCCAAAGGCGGGCATTGGCCTACGCTGGATTTGATCGCGAGCAAAGGCAGCAGCGCGAATGATAGCACCGTGACACTTAACAGTGCCGGCGATACTAAATACCAAACGACTTCGATCGGCTTGCAGTTCAATTTACCCTTGTATAGCGGCGGAACAGTGAATGCTGCCGTCAGACAGGCAGCAGCCCGGCAACAGCAGGCAAGTTACCGGTATGAGGAGCTCAGGCGAAATCTTGCAGTCGAGGTTCAGAAGCTTTATTACATGGTTCAGCAGGGTGTCACTAGACGGCGAGCCCTGGAACTGGCGCAAGCATCATCCGCCAGGCTGGTATATTCGACGGGAAAAGGCATACAGGCAGGCACACGCAGCGCAATCGACCTGGTGCTTGCCGAACAGCAATTGACTACGGCACGCAAGGATGTTGCGGAATGCAGATATACGCATCTGGTATCCAGAATAAGGTTGCTTGGGTTAGCCGGGGCAATCGACATAGCAGAAATTGAACGGGTAAATGGTTTGTTGGGTGGCTCTGACCCGAGTGGCACGAAAGGCAGTGCGCTTGCCAGTATGGGCGAATGAATGCTGCGCATACTGTTATTTTAAATAAATCTGTGAACTCTGTAACAAGTTAATTGTGCGACTGCCATCGGACAGCTACAATGCAGCATGTCTGAATTTAATCTTACTCATAATTTTCTGATCGCCATGCCTGCCATGCAGGAGGGTTTTTTTGCAGGCACACTCATTTATTTGTGCGAGCATAACGAAAATGGTGCCTTGGGTATCGTCATCAATCGCCCCCTCAGTCTGACGCTGGGCGAAATGTTCGATCGTATCGGTATTCCACTGCATCAACCCAAGCTGGAAAAGTTGCCTGTACATTTCGGCGGGCCTGCTCAACCCGAACGGGGTTTTGTGTTGCATGATACCCCTGCAGACTGGCAATCCACTTTGCGTATCAACGACCGATTGGCGCTGACGACCTCCAAGGATGTACTCGAATCTGTCGCTATGGGAAACGGACCCCGCAACCTGATTGTCACGCTGGGTTATGCGGGTTGGGCACAAGGGCAATTGGAACATGAGATGACCGAGAATGCCTGGCTGACTATTCCTGCTTCTGAGCATATATTGTTTGATCTGCCTCCCGATGCGCGTTTGCCAGCAGCAATGGCGTTACTGGGCGTGGATTACGCCTCACTGGTCGATAATGCCGGACATGCTTGATATCAGAGGACAGAAGACAGAAGACAGAAGACAGAAGACAGAGGACAGGGGTCAGAGGACAGGGGTCAGAGGACAGAAGACAGGGGTCAGAGGACAGAGGATTGAGGACAGAGGACAGAAAGACCTAATACATAAGACCTATTACATAAGACAGAGGATAGTGGACTGATGACAGAGGATATAACCGGCGACTTGTTTGGAGTGGTTCGCCAGACTGGTCGAATGGCTGCAAGCACCCTCAAAGGACAGGCACCGTTATCCGCTGCGTTACCTTGTTTGATAACAGGCACCTTTTTAGCTTTTGATTTTGGTGAGCGACGTATAGGTGTCGCGATCGGTAACTCCATGCTGCAACATGCACGCCCTTTGATCACTATCAATGAAGAAAAGACCGATGCACGTTTTGCTAGTATCGCTGCTTTGTTGGCTGAATGGCAGCCAGATGCACTGATCGTCGGGCTGCCTTGCAGTGTAGACGGAACGCCGCACCAATTGACGGCCTTATGCCGTCGCTTTGCTAATCGCCTCAAGGGGCGCTTCAAGTTGACGACGATATTGGTTGATGAACGATATACTTCGCAGGCAGCAAGCAGCGTGTTGAATGAAATAGGAATACGCGGCAGGGAGCAGAAGCCCTTGCTGGATCAATATGCAGCGCAGCAGATTTTGCAGGCGTATTTTGATGAACCCGCAGCAGGACTGATTGTATGAAAAATCCGCAACTCAACAAACATGGCGAACTTCAGCATCTGCTGACCACTGAGGGCTTGCCCGCACAGCTAATGCGAGACATTCTCGACCGTGCCTCGACTTTTCTCGACGCAACCGATTTGCACGAGATTAAAAAAGTTCCGTTGTTACATGGCAAATCCGTGTTTAACGTATTCTTTGAAAACAGCACCCGCACCCGCACCACTTTCGAGATTGCAGCCAAGCGACTCTCGGCCGATGTCGTCAATCTGAATATTGGCTCCTCTTCGACCAGCAAGGGTGAAACTCTACTGGATACGGTAGGCAATCTGTGTGCCATGCATGCGGATATGTTCGTGGTGCGCCATGCGCAAAGTGGTGCCGCACACTTCATTGCGCGCCATGTGGCACCTGAGGTGCATGTGATCAATGCCGGCGATGGACGACATGCGCATCCGACTCAGGCCTTGCTGGATATGTTCACCATCCGCCATTACAAGCAGGAATTTCACAATCTGCGCGTGGCGATCGTCGGCGATGTTTTGCATTCGCGGGTGGCGCGGTCGCAGATTCATGCACTGACCACACTGGGTGTCCCCGAAGTACGCGTGATCGCTCCCAAGACACTGCTGCCGGCGATGGTGGAAAATCTGGGTGTGCATGTTTATCACGACATGGTGCAGGGCTTGAAAGATATCGATGTGGTGCTGATGTTGCGCTTGCAGAATGAACGTATGCAGGGCGCTGCGCTGCCTTCGGCGCAGGAGTATTTCAAGTATTATGGACTGACCGAAGAAAAACTTTCCTATGCCAGGCCGGATGCAATCGTGATGCATCCGGGGCCGATGAACCGGGGCATCGAGATCGATTCCAGCGTCGCCGATGGAGCGCGCTCGGTGATCCTGTCTCAGGTGACTTTCGGCATTGCGGTGCGCATGGCGGTGATGAGTATGTTGGCGGGGAATAAATGAATATTTACATCAAGCAAGGGCGGCTGATCGACCCAAAAAATGGCATTGACCAGCGACAGGATCTATATATTTCGGCAGGAAGGATTGCGGCAATCGGTGTTGCCCCTGAAAATTTTGTGGCTGAAAGGGTGATCGATGCCGCCGGTCTGGTGGTTTGTCCTGGTCTGATCGATCTGGCCGCGCGCTTGCGCGAACCGGGTTATGAATATAAAGCCACGCTTGAATCTGAGATGCACGCGGCCGTTGCCGGTGGAATTACCAGTCTCGCCTGTCCGCCAGACACAGATCCGCCGCTGGATGAGCCGGGTTTGGTGGAAATGCTCAAACATCGCGCCAGAAATTTGAATCAGGCGCATGTCTATCCGGTCGGCGCACTGACTACCGCGCTAAAGGGATTGGAGTTGACCGAAATGGCGGAGCTGGTGGATGCAGGATGTATGGCTTTCAGCCAGGCAGATGCACCGCTGGTCGATACGCGGGTATTGCTGCGAGCCATGCAATATGCGGCTACTTTTGGTTTTGGTGTGTGGCTGCGACCGCAAGATAGTTTTCTGGCCAAGGATGGGGTGGCGCACGATGGCATTGTTGCCACCCGCTGCGGATTGGCGTCAATTCCCGTTTGCGCCGAGACCATTGCTCTGTCAACGATGCTGGCGCTGGCTGAACAGACCGGTGCCAGACTGCATATCTGCCGCTTGTCCAGCGCCGCAGCAGTGGAACTGATACGTCAGGCAAAGCTGCAAGGGTTGCCGGTGTCCTGCGATGTTTCGATGAATCATGTGCATTTATCTGAAAGAGATATAGGTTTTTTTGACCCGAATTGTCATCTGGTTCCGCCGTTGCGTAGTCTTGCGGATCGCGCTGCCTTGCGCGCTGGCTTGCAGGACGGCACCATAGACGCGATTTGTTCTGACCATACCCCGGTCGATGAAGATGCCAAACAATTGCCTTTCGCAGAAGCGGAAGCGGGCGCTACCGGATTGGAATTGCTGCTGCCGCTAGTGCTGAAATGGGCTGAGCAGGAAAAACTTGCGCTACCCGTGGCACTCGCCAACGTCACTTCGCATCCTGCACAGATTCTGGGACTGGATGCGGGGCATTTGAGTCCGGGCGCGGCGGCCGATATATGCATATTCGACCCGGAAATTTATTGGAAAATCGAGCCTTCTGCCTTGTATAGTCAGGGCAAGAATACCCCGTTTACCGGTCTCGAAATGCAGGGTAAGGTGCGCTACACGCTGGTTGATGGACAGGTGGTTTACCAGAAGTGATGCCCATGCCTGAAGCTGATGTCTGCAGCGTTCTAAACTATACAACGCGCGGTCATAAATTGTGGTTTTATGGAATTCATCAATAAACTGACTTTCGTAGGAGCCAGCTTGCTGGCGGAAATAATTCGCGAGCAAGCTCGTTTCTACAAAAAACGAAAATTGTGCTCGCGCACGGTATAATCGGATAACTATCCCATGTCGCTCTTTCACGCCTTGGTTCCAGCCGCCGGTTTCGGTGCGCGCATGGGACATGAGTTGCCCAAGCAATATCTGCCGCTGACCGGTAAGCCGCTGATTTTTCATGCGCTCAGTACGCTGTGTGCCTGTCCGAAAATCAGCACTGTATTTGTGGTGCTGGCACCAGACGACACACTGTTTCACAGTTTTGACTGGTCAGCCTTGGGCGATAAACTGCAACCGCTCTATTGCGGCGGTGTCACACGTGCCGAAAGTGTGCTTAACGGCTTGCTGGCTGCGGAGTTGGAAGCAGACGACTGGGTGCTGGTACATGATGGAGCGCGTCCCTGTCTGACGCAACTGCTGTTAGATAAATTGCTTGTGGAGTTGTGCAACGATGATACCGGCGGCATACTCGCGGTACCGGTGGCGGATACGTTGAAGTGCGCGGATCAGCAGCAGCGCATCTCCAGCACTCAGGATCGTGCCGGCTTATGGCAGGCGCAGACACCGCAGATGTTCCGTGCCAGGTTGCTGGTTCAAGCATTGCAGCAATCTAATCGGGTTACTGATGAAGCATCAGCCATTGAAGCGCTGGGCTTGAAACCCAGGCTGGTATTGAGCGATTCTACTAATTTCAAGGTGACTTATCCTCAGGATCTGTTACTGGCCGAAGTGCTTTTGCAACGGAGATAACGATGCGTATAGGTCAAGGATTTGACGTACATCAACTGGTCAGCGACCGAAAGTTAATTATCGGCGGGGTAGAAATCCCTTATGAAAAGGGTTTGCTCGGTCATTCCGATGCGGATGTGCTGCTGCATGCGATCAGCGATGCGCTGCTGGGCGCTGCAGCATTGGGCGATATAGGCAGGCATTTTTCCGATAACGACATCAAATACAAGAATATTGACAGCCGTATCCTGCTGCGCGAAGTGCTGCATCTGGTGAAGCAACAGGGCTACAGTGTGGTCAATGTGGACGCGACCATTATTGCACAGCAGCCGAAAATGGCCTCATATATCCCGCAGATGGTGGCGCATATCGCCGCCGATCTGCGCGTGGAAAAAAACGCAGTCAATGTCAAGGCGACCACTACCGAACACCTGGGTTTTTGCGGGCGTGGTGAGGGGATCGCGGCACAGGCGGTAGCATTGCTGAGGGCGGATAATTGATGCGTATACTGGCTCTGGAAACTTCTACCGAATATTGTTCGGTCGCACTGTGGCAGGATGGCGAAATCCTTAGTCGCAGCGAGTTGGTCGGACAAAAGCATTCTGAACGTCTGATCGGCATGCTGGACGAGTTGCTCAGGGATGCCGGGTTCAGGGTTAGTCAGATGGACGCAATTGCCTTCGGCATGGGGCCAGGTTCTTTTACCGGCGTGCGCATTGCCTGCGGAGCAACACAAGGATTGGCGCTAGGTGCCGATTTGCCGGTAATTCCTGTCTGCACACTGGAAGCGCTGGCCGAGGCGACTTCAAACAGTCGTGTGATCACAGCACTGGATGCACGCATGGGTGAAATTTATCATGCCGTTTATGAGAAAGATAAAGTAGGCTGGCAGATGCTCAGCGCTCCGATGCTTTGTAAACCTGAGGATGCACCCAGAGTAGAAGGTAATGGTTGGGTCGGCACAGGCAGTGGCTTTGCCGTGTATGGCGAGGCATTGGCCAGTCGCTATGCGGGACAAATACAGACGGTGGAGGCTGCGGTGCCGCAGGCGAGTTCGATTGTAATCCTGGCTGCAGCAAAATTTTCACTGCAGGGCGGTGTAGATGCTGCACAAGCACACCCTTTGTACCTGCGTGACAAGGTTGCGTTAAAGACCCGTGAACGGGAAGCGTTGAAATCTGCCAGCACGGGTAAATAGCCATGCGCGCCATGACCCCTGATGATATAGACGCAGTGCTGGCCATCGAACAGGCCGTGCAGCTTTTTCCGTGGAGCCATGGCAATTTCGCCGATGCGCTGAAAAGCGGCTATGTTTGCCGCGTGGCTGAAGAGGTTTCAGGTGAAATATGCGGTTATGCGCTGTTGATGCCTGGCGTGGATGAGGCAGAGTTGCTGAACATCGGAGTGGCAGCCGATCAGCAGCGCAAAGGGATAGGCCGCACAATTTTATTGGAAATGCTGTCTCGGGTGCGTGAGATGAATTTAAAGCACGTATTTCTCGAAGTAGCCCAGTCCAACCAGGCTGCGCTTGAGTTGTATCGTAGCATTGGTTTCAAAAAGATCGGTGTGCGACGCGCTTATTATCATCATGCCACCGGCAGTATGGACGCCTTGACGATGGCATGTGAGTTGCAAGGTGAGTGTCATGGATAGAAACGAAGCCGTGTTGCGCGAGTTGAACCTGTATCCACAATGGCAGTTGCGCGTCCCTGTGGTAGCGCAGCTTAGGGTTGCACAGGCAATGCCGGTTGTGACTCAGGTTGCCGAGCCCGTGTCAGTCACCCCAGTTTTAGTACGTCCGCCAGCCTGGCCTGAATTAAAGCAAAAGGTACATGACTGCACTGACTGCAATTTACACGCGACTGGCTCGCCAACCATGTTCGGTTCAGGCGACGAAGCAGCCGATTGGCTGTTTATAGCCGGGGCGCCAGGCGCTGAAGAGGAAAAGCTGTGTTTGCCCTTTGCTGGATTTGCCGGCAAGTTGCTGGATAACATGCTTTCGGCAATTAAACTAGGGCGTGGGAAAAATGTCTACCTGACTCATCTTGTCAAATGCGGTCCACCCGGCGAGCGCGAACCTAAATCAGTCGAACTTGCAGCCTGTTTACCTTATTTACAATCTCAGATTGAACTGCTAAATCCCAAACTTATTATCACGCTGGGTCAGACAGCCGCCTGTGCCCTGCTGGGTGTTGAGCAACCGCTAGACACCTTGCGCGGCAAATTGCATGACTATCGCGGCATTTCGCTGCTTTGCACTTATCATCCAGCCGATCTGTTGCAACGCCCGCTGGACAAAGCCAAGGCCTGGCAGGATTTACGACTTGCCGTACAGACTGTTGCGTCTGTTACTGTATAGGTCTTTTAACGTGAAACTTGCGCAGCGATCGTCTTCTCCCTCGCCCGCTTGCGGGAGAGACCCC
>CAIRBC010000478.1 GCA_903876685.1 uncultured Nitrosomonadales bacterium
AATGCCCCCCCTTTGAAAAATGGGTTTTGTAGGGTGCGCTTGCGCACCAGATTTAACCTGGAATACTCAGTTAAACTTGTCGTAGGTGCGAATATCCTATTGATAAATTATGATAAATTTCTCAACAGAGTTTTTTAGGTTTAATGTCTCAAGTCAGCACAAATGGTGCGCAAGCGCACCCTACGGTAAGACTCATGAGCCTGGGAGATCTTCTACCACCCTTTAACCTCATTGGTAATTGCGTAAAGTGTAAACCGAGAAATGAAGGATGCCAATAATTTAATTATTATTCCCGCGCAGGCAGGAGTCCAGTTAATAAATCGTTTTCAAGCTGACCATAGGGTACGCTGACTACGAGAATTGCTCAATCAAGCAAGCTTCACTTTAGCAAAAATAACTCAGTTTTTTGTCGAGCAAATTCCGGAATTAACGCCCTCTCAGTTTCTGGCAAGCTTGCCAAGTAAGCGTAGTTTGTTCTTTCTCTCTAAGATGCGTAGCCATGAGCTACCGCACTTTATATCTGGTTTGTTACGACATTTGTCAGCCTCGCCGCTTGCAAAAAGTCCATCATTATTTGCAGGGCTTCAAGGTGGGTGGGCAAAAATCATTCTTTGAATGCTGGCTTACGCCACCTGAATTGGGTGACGTTCGTCAGAAATTGACCGAACTGATGGATGCAAGCGTAGACCGCGTTCATATTTTTCAGCTTGATCCTCGCATGACTACCGAATGCTATGGGCAAGCCAGCACCAAAGCACTCGACACACCATTTATGATTTTGTAGTTGAGATTTGATAATTTTATTGGGAGAGCAGTATGAGCAGCCTTTACATAGATCGCCGTGGCGTGGAACTCGAAGCCGATGGTGAAGCCCTGGTTTTTCGCGAAAACGGCGAGCGCATTGGGACGGTTCCCCTGGCACCCATATCCCGTGTTTTCCTGCGCGGTGATGTGCGGTTGCAATCCAGCCTGCTAGGTAAGTTGGGTGAACGAGGCATCGGCGTCATCATACTTTCCGGGCGAAAGTCTGAACCTACGTTGCTTATGGCGCGTCCGCACAACGATGCCGCCAAGCGTGTCGCGCAATATCGACTGTCGCTCGATGCTGTATTTTGTACAGCCTTCGCGCATGGTATCGTAAAACGCAAGTTACAGGTACAGCGCGATTTCCTTGCCACACGCCGCGACCATGATCTGGAACATCGCTACCAGCTCACTCTGGTATTGCGGAAACTGGACAACATTGCCGCGCAAAGTCACGAAAAAGACAACATCCCCGCTTTGCGTGGCGTTGAGGGTGCTGGTGCTGCAGCCTACTTCGAAGGGCTTGCCGCCATTGCACCGCCACGTTTGCATTTTCAACAGCGCAATCGCCGCCCGCCACGCGACCCCCTCAATGCATTGCTATCTCTGGGGTACACCATGCTACACTGCGAGGCAGTGCTGGCATTATATGGTGCTGGACTGGATCCTTTTATCGGGTTTTATCATCAGCTTGATTTTGGACGCGAATCGCTAGCCTGCGATGTGGTTGAGCCCTTGCGCTGCGAAGTGGATCAATTTGCGCTTGAACTGTTTCGCACAGAAGCCTTGCGTCCTGAGGATTTTTCCACTACCGAATCGGGCTGTATGTTAGGAAAGAATGGGCGCACAAAATTTTATGGGGGCTGGGAGGCTCTGGCTGAAAAGCTGCGCAAATTACTCAACGAGCAAGTGGATGAACTTGCAGCACAAATGAAACAATTTTCACCCCAGGGGATCGGTGATAATTCTGATATTCCTGTTAAAGACAAGGAATTATGAAATGGGTAATTGGCTGATCGGCTATGACATCACCTGTCCCAAACGCCTGCAGAAGGTATACAGAGCCATGTTGCGTCATGCCACACCAATCGAGTACAGCATCTTTCTGCTCTCAGGTACAGAGCGCGATCGACAGTTGTGTATGGCCGAACTGGTCTCACTAATTGACATCAGAACCGACGATTTGCGTTGTTACCCTTTGCCCGCACGTGGTCTGCAGCAGCGCATCGGCAAAGCCACGCTTCCTGCTGGTATCCACTGGTGCGGACTGCCTTGCAAACTATGAATCACCACCCCATCTGATATTTTGTTATTATCTTAAATACTCAACCAACCAGAGGTAAAAACCAGATGCAACAACACATCTACAGCCAATCACGAAAACTCCGCGAACCCCATTTTCAACCCATTATTATAAAAGGAGAAAATAACTCTGGTCAGTAGCAACATAGCCCTGAATGAAAAGGGATTGAGACGAACCGCTTGTAACCGCTTTTATGGTTTTTATTACGTAGCAACATAGCCCTGAATGAAAAGGGATTGAGACGCATACGCTTCGCTGTGTATTCAAGTTACTCAGTAGCAACATAGCCCTGAATGAAAAGGGATTGAGACGAATATTTTTTGATATGCATAATGCTCATTCGTTGTAGCAACATAGCCCTGAATGAAAAGGGATTGAGACACTTCATACGAGGTGACTATTGCATCAGCTGTTGCGTAGCAACATAGCCCTGAATGAAAAGGGATTGAGACAT
>CAIRBC010000479.1 GCA_903876685.1 uncultured Nitrosomonadales bacterium
ACCCGTAATCGGATACGTTCTAGAATATCCTCGGTAAAATTTTGTCCATAAATTTGCATGAACTAAGAATAGCAGAATATTTTTCCTGTGTCCAGCTTATTTACGGGTAAAGATCAGTTCACTCAGGGGGAATCTGGCACAGCCCGTAAATTTGGCGGCACTGGTCTGGGGCTTAGCATCGTGCGCCGATTGGTAGACAGGATGCACGGCACGATAACCGTGCAGAGCACTCTGGGTGCGGGTTCCGAATTTACCGTGAGGTTGCCGCTGCTGGAATCCGAAACCCGGCCGATGCCGGTGTTTGAACCTAGTCTTGAAGGGGTACAGGTGTACTGTGTCTGCAAGGATACGGTGGTGGCGCGGATTGTTCCCGAATATTTGCGTGCGGCGGGTGCGATAGTCTCGGTATTTGAAGACCCGGCTGAACTGTTGTCGGTCAAGCCTGCCACAGGCGTGGTGCTGCTTGATCTGGACATCAGCCAGTCGTTGCCGAAACTGCCCCCGGTGATCGGCATCGTCCGGTTGACCCATCAGAAGAGCATGCCTTCTTTATCCAGCCATGAAATTACGGTACGCGCTCGCCCGTTGCTTTACCTCGAACTGCTGCATGGTGTGGCAGTGGCCAGCGGGCGTATTGCGCTGAGTAATCACAATTATCATAGTCCGGTTCTGGATCGGAAGAGAAGTTTAAATTATTCGATATTGCTGGCAGAGGACAATGAAACCAATCAAGAAGTAATGATGGAACAGTTGCGTATTCTGGGGTACCAGGCGGATCTGGCGGTAGACGGGGTCATGGCTTTAAAAATGTGGCAGAGCGGAAATTATGCCTTGCTGCTCACTGACTGTCATATGCCGAATATGGACGGATTTGCATTGACGGCGGCTATCCGCCAAGCAGAAGCACCTGGAACCCGTTTGCCAATTGTAGCGGTGACCGCCAATATTTTGCATGGCGAAGCAGAGCGTTGCATTATTTGCGGCATGGACGACTATCTTGCCAAACCTCTGCGACTGAATGAACTGGAACTGATGTTGAACAAGTGGTTGCTCAAACGAGAAACAACGCCTTCGCAAGTAGAAGTGGCTACAGCGCCTCTGACACTAGCGGAGATTAAAACCGGGTTGCCGCTTGAAGTCTGGGATCCCGGAATGCTCAAGACACTGGTGGGTGACAAGCCCGATATGATTCGTCGTATGTTGCAGAAATTTGTTAACCAGGCTCAGGAACAGGTAACGGGCATTACAGCCGCAGTCGTTTCCGGTAAGGCGGATGTAGTTGCCGAATTGACGCACAAGCTGAAATCCGCTGCCTATTCGGTCGGTGCCATGCAGTTGGGACTATTGTGTCAGGAATTGGAAGACGCGGGCAATGCCGGCGATACCGAGGCCTGTAGCAGGCTTGCCGAACAATTGGAAAACGCCCATGCGGAAGCTATTTTGGAAATTACAGGCAGCATAAATTCGGAATTGCAGCCCTGAAGAAACTGAATTTAGAGTGGTGTTCAACCAGAAACATGATATAAACTCAAAGTATTCAATACCCACATTAATAATCGGAGATTATTTATTATGAGCAAGCGTGTTTCGTTGAGAGATATTCCGCAACACAGCATTTTTCGCAAGGGCGACGTATTCGTTTTGTTCGGTGAACTGTTTGGCCGGGGCTACGCCAATGGTCTGGTCAATGAGGCACGCAAGGCGGGGATGACGATTATCGGCGTTACGGTTGGACGACGTGATGAGAATAATGCACTGCGCGCTTTGACGGATGAGGAGTTGGCGATTGCTCAGACTAACCTGGGTGGACAGATTATCAACGTGCCGTTAATGGCTGGCTTCGACCTGGATGCACCGGCTGCTGAAGCTAATCCGACTGAATTGCTCAGTGGCCTGACGCTCAAGAGTTGGCAGGATGACAAACTCGACTGGTCACAGATCCTGAAATGCCGTGAGGTCGGCATCAAGCGCTTTACCGATTCAGTTGCCAAGGTGATGGCTGAATTGGATAGTATGATTCCGGATGGCAGTAACGCCTTTTTTGCCCATACCATGGCGGGCGGTATACCCAAGGTCAAGGTGTTTCTGGCGATTGCCAATCGCATCTACAAGGGGCGCGGTGAACGGTTCATGTCGTCGCGCGCGCTGCTTGATAGTGACCTGGGCAAATTGTGCCTGATGAATTTTGATGAGGTTACTGCAAACAGTTTTCAGTACCTGATTGACGGTAGTGCGGCGCTACGTTGCAGACTGGAAAAAACTGGAGGTCAAGTCCGTTACACGGCTTACGGTTACCACGGCACCGAGATACTCATCGATGGTGAATATCAATGGCAGACCTATTCAAATTATACCCAGGGTTATGCCAAGATGCGTCTGGAAAAAATTGCGCAGGACGCCTGGGCGCAGGGTATCAAGGCCACCGTGTTCAATTGTCCGGAAATACGCACTAATTCTTCAGATATTTTTGTCGGTGTCGAACTTTCACTGTTTCCGTTGTTGAAGGCACTCAAGCATGAAGGGGGTGAAGCCTGGGCTGAGCAACAGTGGCAGGCATGCCGGGATTTGTTGCAGGAGGGTATGTCACTCGATGCGCTGTCGCAAAAAATTGATGATTACAATGCCACAGGCGTGATGCTGGCTTATCGTGACTTTGATGCCTGGCCGATGGACAACTCCGAGGCACTGGCCGAGTTGATGATAGGTACCTCGGATGCGATTACCCAGATGCACAAGGATCGCAAGGAGCTGGTAACAGACATACTCAGCGCGCTGGTGCTGGCGGGAGCGGGTCCGCTGATGTTCCATGAAGCATCCCATCCCTCAGCGCCAGTGTTATGGCTTAATCATGACATCATCGCAAAGCAGTTGCTGCAGAGCTTCAAGGAATAGACTACAAATAGCTGAGTTACTGGGTAACTGCCATACTGCCATACCGTGAGCAGGCACAATTTGCATCTTTTGCAGGAGCGAGCTTGCTCGCGAATAAGCTACGCCAGCGAGTTGGCTCCTGGATTAAAATGGTTTCAGCTCAGAACAAACCTCAAACGATAGCCGTGCGAGGTATAATTATCTCGTTATTTTTGGCATCCTTCATTTCTCGGTTTACACTTTACGCAATTACCAATGAGGTTAAAGGGTGGTAGAAGATCTCCCAGGCTCATGAGTCTTACCGTAGGGTGCGC
>CAIRBC010000480.1 GCA_903876685.1 uncultured Nitrosomonadales bacterium
GCCCTGTGCCAGCAGTTCGGCGCGCGCCTCAGTGACCGTTTTGCCGAGCATCAACGCTTCGGTCTGCGCAAAACAGTTGGCCAGCAAAATGGCATGATGATCACCTGACGGGTTCTGGCTATGCATGGGTGCCAGAAAATCCGCCGGAATCATGCGTGTACCCTGGTGAAGCAACTGGTAGAAAGCATGCTGTCCGTTGGTTCCAGGCTCGCCCCACACCACCATGCCGGTGTCGTAATCTACCGTATGCCCATCCCGATCCACACACTTGCCGTTACTTTCCATTTCAAGTTGTTGCAGATAGGCGGGGAAACGGTGTAAATATTGATCATATGGCAGCACGGCATTGGAGGCCGAGCCAAAGAAATTCCCGTACCAGATGCCGAGCAACCCCATTAATACCGGAATATTTTTCTGCAAAGGGGCGCTCTGAAAATGCAGATCCATTTCATGCGCACCGCCTAGCAATTCCTCAAATCTGTCCATGCCCAGATACAGCGCTATGGTCAAGCCGATCGCCGACCATAGCGAGTAACGACCGCCTACCCAGTCCCAGAATTCGAAGACATTTTCCGGGTTGATGCCGAATTTTGCAGTGGCTCCGAGGTTGGTTGAAACCGCGACAAAGTGCCGGGCTACCGACTTTTCATCGTTCAGTTTCTCAATCAGCCAGTTGCGAGCCGAATGTGCATTGGTCAGGGTTTCCTGGGTGGTAAAAGTCTTTGAGCTGACGATAAATAGTGTAGTTTCAGCCTCCAGATTTTTCAGCGTTTCGCTCAGATGGGTGCCGTCTACATTGGATACAAAATGGGCACGCAACCCCGGACTGGCATAAGGCTTGAGCGCCTCACAGACCATCAAGGGACCCAGATCCGAACCGCCGATACCGATATTGACGATGTCGCTGATTTTTCGGCCGGTATGACCACGATGCAAACCATTGCGCACTGCTTCGGAAAAGCTGCGTATTTGTTCCAATACGCGCCTTATGTCTGGCATCACATCGCGACCCTCCACAGATACGGGGGTTGTGGAGCGGTTGCGCAAGGCCGTATGCAAGGCGGCGCGCTGCTCGGTAAGATTGATTTTTACACCGCTAAACATACGCACAATACTCTCGGGTAAATCGGCTTGTTCGGCCAGGTTTACCAGTAGTTTCAGTGTCGTCTCGTCGATGCGGTTCTTCGAAAAGTCGAACAGCAATTCACCGAGTTGCAGGGAAAATTTTGCAAAACGAGCTGGATCTTCACTGAACATCTGGCGCATCGGTACTGCTTCGATCGCCTGATGATGCGCCTTGAGAGCTTGCCAGGCAGGAGATGAATTCAATCTGGACATTTTATGGCACCTCCTTAGGGTTCTGGTCTCAGAATAATGCCGGCCAGGGGCGGCAGGATAATTTCAGCTGAAAAGGGAAGTCCCATCCAGGGGATAGGCTCTGCGTTGATCAAGCCGGCATTACCCAAGTTGCTACCCGTATAATATTGCGAATCACTATTCAGAATTTCCCGATAAGACAACGCCTGTGGCAGACCGATTCGGTAGTGTTTGCGCGGTACTGGCGTTAGATTCAAAGCGATGATCACCGCTGAGCCGTCGCGAGCCACTCTTTGATAGGATAAAACCGATTTCTCCGCGTCATTACAGTCGATCCAGGAAAATCCCTCAGCCTGGAAGTCAAGTTCATAAAGTGCTGGAACATCACGATATAATTTGTTGATATCATGAGATAAGTTTTGCATGCCGCGATGTGTTTCTTCGCCCAGTTGCCACCATTCCAGCTCCCACTTGGATTGCCACTCCCGTCCCTGGGCGATCTCGTTTCCCATGAAATTAAGCTTCTTGCCGGGGCTGGTCATCTGGTAGATCAACAACAGGCGCAGGTTGGCAAATTTCTGCCAGGCATCTCCCGGCATCTTCGACAACAGGGAACCTTTGCCATGCACTACTTCGTCGTGAGAAAAGGGCAGTACAAAATTTTCACTATAGGCGTAAATTTGTGCGAAAGTCAGCTGGTGGTGGTGATAGCGACGATAGACCGGGTCGTTAAGGAAATATTTCAAGGTGTCGTTCATCCAGCCCATGTTCCACTTGATCGAGAAACCTAGCCCGCCTAGATAGGTGGGGTGAGACACACCCGGCCAGGCGGTGGATTCTTCAGCAAAAGTCAGCGCGCCCGGGAATTTTTCATGAGCCATGATATTCATTTCGCGCAAAAAATCCACTGCATCCAGGTTTTCTCGACCACCGTAACGGTTTGGTATCCATTCACCTGCCTTGCGCGAATAATCCAGATAAAGCATCGAAGCGACCGCATCTACACGCAAGCCGTCGAAATGAAATTCAGATAACCAGAAATGCGCGCTGGACAGCAAAAAGCTTTTCACCTCGTTACGCCCGTAATTGAAGATATGCGTACCCCAATCCTGATGAAAGCCCATGCGCGGGTCTGCATGTTCATAAAGGGCTGTGCCATCAAAACGCGCCAGAGCCCAACTGTCCTGAGGGAAATGTGCCGGAACCCAGTCGAGAATGACACCGATGCCGGCCTGGTGGCAGCAGTCAACGAAATGGCGCAATTCGTCAGGAGAACCGAAGCGACTGGTCGGTGCAAAATAGCCGGTAGCCTGATAACCCCAGGACTCGTCGAGTGGATGTTCAGAAATCGGCATCAGTTCGATATGCGTATAGCCCATGCCCTGGACATAAGGAACCAGATCGACAGCCAGTTCGGTATAGGTATAAAAGCGCCCGTCCGGATGACGTTTCCAGGAGCCGGCATGTACTTCGTAAATGTTGATTGCGCCATGTTGCCAATCCCAGCGACTGCGTTGCTTTAGCCATTCCTGATCTTGCCAGTGGTGCTGAGAAGGGGTTGCCGCAAGCGAGGCAGTGCCGGGACGCAGCTCGAAACCTTGCGCATAAGGATCAGTTTTAATTAGAATATGTCCGCCTACTCGAGTGCGAATCTCATAGCGATAAAGTGAATTGTGATTTATTTCCGGAATAAATAATTCCCATACCCCGCTGGAACCATGCGAACGCATCGGATGCACCCGGCCATCCCAGTTATTGAACTCGCCAATGACACTTACCCTCCCGGCATTGGGCGCCCAGACCGAAAATCGTATCCCCTTGATGCCTTCGATCGAGATGGCATGCGAACCGAGCATACGGTAGCTCTGCAGTTGTGTACCCTCGCCGAACAGATATAAATCCTGTGCGGAAATATGCGGCGGAAATTGATAGGGATCATGGATTTCATGGATCGCACTCCCGTAATGCACCCGCAACCGATAGGGGCGGGCGGGTTCGATTTTTCCGCGCCACTCAAAAAGGCCATCGCTATGCACGCATTCGAAATATTCAAGCAAGCCATTGTTTAGCAATTCAATATCGGTGGCATAAGGTTTATAAATACGGATAACCCACGCTTCGGCTTCCTGATGCAGGCCTAGCAAGCTGAAGGGATCATGCAACGAAGCTTGTAGCAGCGATTCAATCTGATTTTTCAACAGTTCCACCATTGTCCTTGTCTAGTGGGGCGATTGTAAACGATAATGCCCAGGCTATTACAAGGTAAATAATTAGGGGAACGTAATGAAAGCAGAACCATCTTTCCAAAAAAATGATTCTCAAGCCGTTGCAGAAGATCCACCGCTGCGTTTTGTCAGTCGTATTACCAAGAATACCTATGCGATGATTCTGGCGGGAGGACGGGGCAGTCGTTTGCATCAACTAACCGACTGGCGAGCAAAACCTTCAGTTCCTTTCGGCGGGAAGTTTCGAATAATCGATTTTGTGCTGTCCAATTGTGTGAATTCCGGGATCCGCCATATCGGGGTCGCCACGCAATATAAATCGCACAGTCTGATCCAGCATATACAGCGGGGCTGGTCATTTCTGAGCGGTCAATTTGGCGAATCCGTCAACCTGTTACCGGCGCAACAGCGTGTCAGTGAACAACACTGGTATCAGGGAACGGCCGATGCGGTATACCAAAATCTGGATATCCTGCGCGAGGCTGACCCCGATTATGTATTGATCCTGGCCGGAGACCATATCTACAAGATGGACTATGGTAAATTGATGGCTTTTCATGTGGAAAAAAGAGCTGACATGACCGTAGCCTGCCTGGAAGTACCGATTGCCGAGGCGAGTGCTTTTGGGGTGATGGGCATAGACGCGGACTCCAGGGTAGTCAAGTTTGAAGAAAAACCGGCGAATCCGCCACAGATACCCGGCAAACCTGGAAAATCGCTGGCCAGCATGGGGATTTATGTCTTCAATGCGCGTTTTTTGTTTGAACAACTGGTCAGAGACGCCGATGAACCGCATTCCACCCATGATTTTGGCAAGGATCTGATCCCGTACATGGTTTCAAAATATCGGGTATTTGCACAAAGTTTTGAACAAAGCTGCGTCAAGATGGGCAACGGCAAGGAACCCTACTGGCGTGATGTGGGAACGATAGATGCCTACTGGGAAGCCAATATGGAGCTGACCAAGGTGATACCGGATCTGGATATGTATGATCAGGAATGGCCGATCTGGACGCATCAGGAACAGTTGCCGCCTGCCAAGTTTGTGTTCGATGATGATGACCGGCGTGGTATGGCGATTGATTCACTGGTTTCCGGCGGCTGTATCATCAGCGGTTCGACCTTGCGACGCTCGCTGCTGTTCTCTAACGTCAGGATTCACAGTTATTGCAGTATTGAAGACTCGGTATTATTGCCCCAAGTGAATGTCGGCCGGCATGTAAGGTTAAAGCGCGTCATTGTCGATAAGTGCTGCAATATTCCCGAGGGACTGGAAGTCGGCTTTAACCCGGTAGAAGATCGTAAACGCTTCCATGTCAGTGAAAATGGCATCACTCTGATCACACCGGAAATGTTGGGACAAAAGGTACACAGTATCCGTTGAAACTAAATTAACACCCGCAAGGGACTATTTATGAATAAATCTGTCGACCTGGTTTTCCTTTGGCATATGCATCAACCTGATTACCGCGATTATTCCAGCGGTGATTTCGTGCTGCCCTGGACTTATCTGCATGCCATCAAGGATTATACTGACATGGTCTATCATCTGGAGCGACATCCGGGGGTGCATGCGGTGGTTAATTTCGTACCGGTGCTGCTCGACCAGTTGGAAGACTATGTAGATCAGTTTGCAACCCATCAATTGCGTGACCCCTTGCTACGTTTGCTGGCTTGCGAAAATCATCATGAGATGACCGACGAGCAACGGGAATTGGCGCTGACTGCCTGTTTTCGCAGCAATCACACCAAGATGATCGCGCCTTATCCTGCATATAAGCGCTTGCTGGAATTATATAATCGGTTACAGGCGGACGGGGAGGTCGCATTATCCTATCTTTCCGGGCAATATATTGCCGATCTGCTGACCTGGTATCATCTCGCCTGGTGTGGTGAGAGCGTGCGCCGGGAGCATGCGCTGGTGGCACAGTTGATGAGCAAGGCCGATGGCTTCACTTATGAGGATCGCAGGCAATTGATTGATTTTATAGGTGAGCTGATTACCGGAGTGATTCCGCGTTATCGCAAACTGGCAGAATCCGGGCAGATTGAGATTTCGGCCACCCCGCATTTTCATCCGCTCGCCCCGTTGCTGATCGATCTGGCCAGTGCCAAGGATGCGATGCCGGATACGCCCTTGCCAAAGTCTCCGCATTATCCCAAGGGTCGGTTGCGGGTGACTGAGCATGTACGGTTAGCCAAGCAGAGTCACAAGAAACGTTTTGGCATGGAACCGGTTGGCATGTGGCCTGCAGAAGGTTCGATATCCGCTGAAACGCTGCAAGTGCTGGCTGCTGAGGGTTGTCAGTGGACTGCCAGCGGCGAGAATGTGCTGGTCAACAGTTTGCGTAAATCGAAACAGCCCTTGAATGATCGCGCCAAATATCTGTACCGCCCCTATCGTATGGAAAAAGGCTGTGATGGTTTGCAATGTTTTTTCCGTGATGACCATCTTTCTGATCTGATCGGCTTTGAATATTCGCGCTGGCACGGCAAAGATGCGGCCAATCATTTCATCGCGCAAGTCGCACATATCGGACTACAGGCAGCAGAGGGTGAAACGCCGGTAGTGAGTGTGATTCTGGATGGTGAAAATGCCTGGGAATATTATCCCTACAATGGTTTTTATTTTCTGGATGAGCTTTACACGGCGCTCGAAAACCACTCGCAGATACGCATTACTACTTACGGTAATTATCTGAACAGTACCCCTGCGGTGCGTGCGCAGAGTCTGTCCAGCATCGCTGCAGGTAGTTGGGTTTACGGCAACTTCTCGACCTGGATCGGTTCGCCAGACAAGAACCGTGCCTGGGACTTGTTATGTGTGGCGAAGCAGAGTTTTGACATGGTGATGAGTAGCGACAGGCTGACGGAAGACGAGCAAAAAGCCGCCGAAAGGCAACTTTGCTCTTGCGAAAGTTCCGACTGGTTCTGGTGGTTTGGTGATTACAATCCCGCACATTCTGTCGCCAGTTTTGATCGCTTGTTCCGCCACAATCTGACCGAATTATATCGGTTGCTGAAGTTGCCCCCACCGCTGACACTATCCGAACCGGTGAGCCGTGGTAGCAATAATACGGAAACCGGTGGCGCGATGCGCAGAGCAACCGAATAGCCACTCTCTTTTTAATAATTTGATAACTATGTTAAATCAACGGGCCAGCGGCATATTGCTACACCCTACCTCTCTACCCGGAAAATATGGTGCCGGTGACTTTGGCTCGGCCGCTTACCAGTTTATTGACTGGCTGGTCGAGGCGGGTCAGACTTATTGGCAGATTTTGCCGCTGGGCAAAATCGGCCCGGGAAACTCCCCTTACATGAGTAGTTCTGCTTTTGCCGGAAATATTTTGCTGATAGACCTGGAAGATTTGGTAAAACTGGGTTTCCTGACGCAGCAAGACTTGCTTCCTGAGCCGGGATTTAGTGCTGAGCGTGTCGATTTTGGACTATTGCATGTCTATCATATGCAACGCTTGCATCGTGCCGCACAAGCTTTTTTTTCCGGCACAAAAATGCAGGGCGCTTATCGTAAATTTTGCACTACCGAGCAGGATTGGCTGGAAGATTATGCACTGTTCATGGCAATAGCCGAACATGAAAACTGGCGTGACTGGAACTGCTGGCCGAAGGAACTGGCGCAGCGTAGTTCTGTAGCACTGCGCAAGGTAAAAAAGCAGCTTGCTGAAAAAGTCAACTTCTGGAAATTCTGTCAATGGTGTTTTGCGCGTCAATGGTTCCTGCTGAAAAGCTACGCAAACCGGCATGGCGTTGAAATTATTGGCGATATGCCTATTTTTGTCGCCTATCAAAGTGCCGATGTATGGGCACATCAGGAACTGTTCAAACTGGACAAAAAGGGCAGTCCTACGGTCGTGGCCGGTGTGCCGCCGGATTATTTTAGCGAAACCGGTCAGCTTTGGGGAAATCCGCTGTATCGCTGGAATATTCATCAGCAGACCGGCTTTTCATGGTGGATCGCGCGCCTGCGCCACGCACTAAAACTGGCTGACGTGGTGCGTATCGATCATTTTCGCGGTTTTGTCGCCTATTGGGAAGTCGAGGCCAAGGCACTCAATGCGATAAACGGTAAGTGGAAAAAATGTCCTGGAGATCCGCTGTTCAAGGCTTTCAAAAAAGCCTTTCCAGAATTGCCGATTATCGCGGAAGACCTGGGCTTGATTACCCCGGATGTGATCGCGCTGCGTGACAAATTCAAACTGCCGGGTATGTGCATATTGCAGTTTGCCTTTGGCGACGGGGAGGGGAACTTCTATTTGCCGCATCACTATCAACCGAATATCGTCGCCTATACCGGAACCCACGATAACGATACCACGGTCGGTTGGTGGCATACGCTATCGGAGCGCGATAAAACCTTTGCTCAACAATACCTGAGCAGTGATGGACACAGCATTCATTGGGACATGATGCGTGCGCTGTCAAAATCTGCGGCGAATACCGTGATTTTCCCGATGCAGGATGTGCTCGGTCTGTCTGGTGAGCATCGGATGAATTATCCGGGCAAGCCGGAGGGTAACTGGGAATGGCGATTTTCCTGGGAACAGCTAAAACCTGAATTCACCCGGGCGCTGGCAGCCATGTCGGTGGAATATAAGCGCACCCCCGGACGGAGCGACACTGAACTGGACGTTTAACTGACATTAAGGATTATTCATGCCCTTGGCCGCTTTTCTCGATAAAATACCCAATTTGGGTACACAGGTCTATGTCCATGCTTCAGCACAGCTTATAGGCGATGTCAGCATCGGCAGCGATAGTTCAATCTGGTGCAATGCGGTATTGCGTGGTGATGTAAATCGCATCGTGATAGGGCAGGGCAGTAATATTCAGGATCTGACGATGGTGCATGTCAGTCACAAGTCGCTGGATAGCCCGGAAGGTTCTCCCCTGCTGATCGGTGATTATGTGACCGTCGGGCATTCCGCGATATTGCATGGTTGTAAAATCGGCAACGAGTGTCTGATCGGCCTGGGCGCTATCGTGCTGGATAATGTGGTTATTCCAGACCATGTGATGATCGGTGCCGGCAGTCTGGTTCCACCAGGCAAGATTTTGGAAAGCGGGATGCTGTATGTGGGACGCCCGGTAAAGCTGGTCAGAGCCTTGACACCCGCAGAAATCACCCACTTGAGGTACTCGGCTGAGCATTACATCCGGTTAAAAAACAATTATCTGAACGGCCTGTCAGCATCCTGAAAAAAATATCAGCAGGATAAGCGCATTAACGGGAAATCTAGTATGACTAAGCGGTTTTTTTTGGTAGAATTATTTTTTTACCGCTGTCGTTTTACCGCAGAAGTCTTTAGGGCATCTGCGGACTTCATAACCATTGTTACTGAGGAGTAGTAGATGCAAGGTATAACCAAGAACGATCTGATCATTCGAATCGGCGGCGAAGGCGGCGAAGGTGTTATTTCTGTTGGCGACTTCATTACTCAAGCTTGTGCTCGCGCAGGTCTGGATGTTTACACTTTCAAGACATTTCCGGCAGAAATCAAGGGTGGGTACGCGATGTATCAAGTGCGTATCAGCACCGAACGTCTGTACAACCAGGGCGACACCTTTGATGTGATGTGCGCTTTCAACGGCGATGCCTATAACGCCAATATCTCCAGTCTGAAACCTGGAAACGCTTTCGTTTATGATAGTCCGAGCGATTTTGTACCGGAAATTCCTGCCGGCGTACACGCTTATCCTATCCCGATGACCCAGACAGCCAAGGCCATGAATAACCCGCGCGCCAAAAACATGGTGGCGATGGGCGCTTTATCGGTGCTGTTCAATATTCCTGAAGCCGCCTTACGCGAAGTGATTGCGACCAAATTTGGCAAACGCGGTGAAGCCGTGGTTCAGGGCAACATAGCCGCTTTCGAGAAGGGGCAAGAACTGGCTCGCGCCTTTACCAAGACCGATCCGTGGAAAATCGGCACGCCCTCCGGCAAGAAAGATGTGATCGTGTTGTCTGGCAATAACGCCGTTGGTCTGGGTGCGTTGATTGGCGGGTTGGAATTCTTTGCCGCCTATCCTATTACGCCAGCGACGGAAATCGCCTACTATGCAGCCAAACATCTCCCTAAACGTGGTGGAACCTTGATTCAGGCAGAAGACGAAATTTCTGCCATTTCTCAGGTGTTGGGCGCTTCCTATGCAGGCAAGAAGGCGATGACCTCGACCTCAGGCCCCGGTCTGTCGTTGATGAGTGAGATGCTGGGCATGGCGTTCATGAGCGAACTCCCCTGTGTGATTGTTGACGTACAGCGTGGCGGCCCTTCAACTGGGTTGCCCACCAAGCATGAACAGTCAGACCTGTTTCTGGCGATTCATGGCGCACACGGCGATTCCGGGCGGATCGTGCTGTCCGTGGAAAGCATCGCAGACTGTATTAATCTGACCGTGGTTGCCTTTAACCTCGCCGAAAAATATCAATGTCCGGTGTTGTTGCTCTCCGATGGTTCGCTGGCGTTTTCGACCCAGAACGTGCCCACCCCCGACCCTGACAGCTTTAAACTGGTCTCGCGTAAACGCTGGGACGGTGAGGGTGAATATCGTCGCTACGCCTATACCGCCGACAGCATTTCGCCTATGGCAGATCCGGGCACTCCGGGCGGCATGCACATTGCCACTGGGCTTGAGCATAATGAGGCAGGGCTACCCAGCTATACCTCGGTTAACCATGAGATGATGCAAGCCAAGCGTTTCAACAAGCTCAAAACTGTGGTCGATGATGTGGATCCGGTGGAAGTGGATGGCGAAGGTGATGCAGACATCGGCGTGATCGCCTGGGGCAGTACCATTGGTGTGGTGCGTGAAGCATTGCAACGGTTGCGTGCCGATGGCTTCAAGGTCAAGGGCTTTTATCCCAAGCTGTTGCATCCGCTACCGGTACAACAGTTCGAGGACTTCGGCGCATCGTGCAAGCAAACTTTATTGCCAGAGGTAAACTTTCTAGGCCAGTTGGCTCATTTTGTACGCGCAGAAACCACCTTGCGCCCCGTGTCATATACCATCTGCGGCGGAATGCCATTCACGCCAGAGATGATCGTTAACAAAGTCAGGGAGATATTGGCATGAACGCAATCCATCATCCACAACAACACTTGCATCAGGTTGACCTGAAGCCCAAAGATTACAAGACAGAAACCACGCCTTTCTGGTGCGCCGGTTGTGGCCATTATGGCGTGCTGACAGGTCTGCTGCGTTCGCTATCTGAAGTGGGTGTAGACCCTAATCATCTGGTCAGCATTTCCGGGATCGGCTGTTCTTCACGTCTGCCTTATTTCGTCAATTCTTACAAGATGCATACTTTGCATGGTCGTGCGGGTCCGGTGGCAACGGGTGTGCAACTGGCCAGGCCGGATCTGGCGGTGGTGGTGACTGGCGGTGACGGCGACGGATTTTCCATCGGCGGCGGACACATGCCGCATCTGGCACGCAAGAACATCAACATGATTTATATCCTGATGGATAACCATGTGTATGGCTTGACCAAGGGTCAGGCTTCGCCGACTTCCTTCTCGGAAATGAAAACCCCCACCACTCCCTATGGCGGTGTTGAGGAACCCTTGGATCCCGTGATGTACATGCTCACCTATGGGGCTACTTATGTGGGTCAATCGTTTGCCAGCAATGTCAAACTGGCCTCGAAGCTGATTCTGGAAGGAATGGAGCACAAGGGCTTCGCCTTCGTCAATCTGCTCTCGCAATGTCCATCTTTCAACGAGATCAACACGGCACAACAGTTAAAGGATGCCTGCGAACAGGTTCCTGATACCCATGATGTCAGCGATA
>CAIRBC010000481.1 GCA_903876685.1 uncultured Nitrosomonadales bacterium
CATCAGCGGTAATATTGCACAAAGCACGGCACGCCAGGAACGGAAGGCGATGAAGGCCAGGATGGTCACCGCCAGATAGACCAGCATCAGCATTTGCGTATTAGCCTTCTTCACGACGATATTGGTGGCAGCCTCGATACCGGCATTGCCTGCAGCGGACAAGAAGTGCAGGTCAGGCGTATTGTTTTTCGCGGCATAGGCTTCCACGGTCTTGACCACCGAATCCAGCGTATCGGCTTTATGATCCTTGAGGTAGGCAGAAACGGTTAGCAAGTCGCAATTCTGATTGAACAGCTCGCGCGGCGCACGGGTGATGATCGAATTGAGCATGTCCTGGCTGCGTGGAATCTCATACCATTTCAGGCTGCCTTCATTGAAGCCTGCTGAAGCGATTTTGCTCAAACCCGCCAGCGAACTGGTCATTTCCACGCCAGGCAGTTGCTGCAATTCCTGCTCCAGTCCACTGACCGCCATCATCGTGTCATAGTGTGCGCAATTGAATTGCGGCGTCTTGACCATCACCACAAACACGTCCGAACTAGAGGCGTAATTCTCACCCATGTAGGCATTGTCTTTGTTATAGCGGGAATCCGCGCGCAATTCTGGCGCACCCTGATCGGTATCGCCTATCTTCAGATGCGAACTGATCACCAGTCCCACCACCCCCATCGCCACCGCGATACCGAGTGCAATCGTTGCCCATTTGCGTTGGGTAAACAGATCCAGAAATGCCCAGAACGGATGCTTGCTATGTTCGCCATCCTCAGCCTCTGCTAATTCCGCCTTCAGGCTGCGCTTGGCCGCCTCAGCGCTGACGCCGGTATAAGAAAGCAAGATCGGCAACAGAATCAGATTAGTAAAAATCAACACCGCCACCCCGATACTGGCGGTAATCGCCAGATCCTGAATCACCTTGATCTGGATTACCATTAATACCGCAAAACCCACCGCATCGGCCAGCAGTGCGGTAGCGCCAGCCAGAATCAAGCGCCTGAAGGTGAAGCGTGCCGCCACCAGTTTGTTGGTGCCGCGTCCAATATCCTGCATGATCCCGTTCATTTTCTGCGCGCCGTGGCTCATGCCGATGGCAAACACCAGGAACGGCACTAGCACCGAATAGGGATCCAGTTCAAATTTTAGCGTCGGTAAAATTCCCAACAACCAGATCACTGCCACTACCGAACAGGACACCACCAGCAGGGTACTGCGTATGCAACGGGTGTACCAGTACAACACCACGGTGCAGATCGCAATCGCAATCGCGAAGAACATCAGCACCTGCTGCAAGCCATCCAGCAGATCGCCGACCACCTTGGCAAAACCGGTGATATGAATCTTGATATCGTCGGTCTCGTTGTCATGGCGCAGCTTTTCCAGTCGTTTGGACAGGTCGTTATAATCGATGCGCGCGCCGGTTTCCACGTTTTTGTCTTGCATTGGCACCAGTACGATACTGGACTTGAAATTGGCGGCAATCAACTGACCGATTTCGCCGGAACGTTCCACGTTGGCACGTACCTGATCCATGCTCTTGGGTGAACCATCATAATCATCAGGGATCACCGGTCCGCCGTCCAGGCCGTCTTCGGTCACGCCGATCCAGCGCACCGAAGGTGTCCACAGTGATTTCATGTAAGGGCGGTCTACTCCGGGATAAAGAAACACTTCATCACTGATCTTGCGCACTACATCCAGATAGGCCGGGTCAAAAATGCTGCCCTTTTTGCTCTCTACTGCGATGCGCAGACTGTTGCCGGCACCGGCCATTTGTGAACGATTCTGCAAAAAATTGGCTATATACTCATGTTTGGTCGGAATCATTTTCTCGAAGGCGGCATTCAAGGTCAGCCCCTTCGCCTGATAACCCAGCAAGATCGTCGCCAATACGCAAAACAACACGATGTACAGGCGATGATTGAACAACGCCCTTTCCACGATGGAGCCTGAATTGGTATCGAAATCCTGCAGCGCTACGCCACTGCTACCCGCCTGAGGTGCTACATAACTCATTATTTATTCTCCGTCTTGTTTGCTGCAACGGCGACACGCACCGCGCCGCGCTGGGTGGAGACCACCAAAGTTCCGTCTGCTGCCTCGACCAGTCCGGTTGCAGCACTCATTTTCGGGATAGACAGGCTGCTGAATTGCACGCCACCATCGTTGCTTAACAGCACACGCCCGCCCTCATCGACCACTGCCAGCCGACCATCGCGCAACTTCAAACCGGCAGTCAGGGTCAGATGCGGACCAAAATCGATCTTTGTCCAATTAACCCCCTGATCGGTCGAGCGAAACGCATTGCCACGCAGACCATATACCAGGATATTTGATCCAGACTGCAAAGCGCCGAACAAGGTGCCTACATAAGGGACTTTAAGGGTTGTAAAGTGTAGGCTCGCCTCGTTCATGCGATACAGCGTGCCTTGCTCACCGGTAATCAGGCTGTCTGTCCCTAACGGCGTAATACTGTACAGATGCCGGTTTTTCGGATTGTCGATAAACCCCATCAGCGACTCCCAGGTCTTGCCTCCGTCACGGGTCGCGAAAGCCAGTCCATAGGCACCGATCACCACGCCACGTTGCTCATCATAGAAGTGCACATCAAAGAATGGTTTGTCTGCACCGTCGGCGACCAGACGCTGTGCATCATGCTGACGAGTAGACGATGGTTCGCCATTCTTGGGCGCTGCGGCCTCCGCTGCCGCCAGTTCTACCTCGGCCGCCTGTTTGCCATCCAGCACCCGCAGCCAGTTTTCACCACTATCGGTGCTCTTTAACACGACGCCGCTATGGCCGACTGCCCATCCGGTTTTATCGGAAATAAAAAATACATTGGTCAGCTCTACGCTGGTTGGTACCACTTTGGCCTGACGCCAGGCCAGACCATTATCATCCGAGAGTAATACGATGCCCATCTCGCCAACGGCGACCAGGCGCTTTCCGGCAAGGGCAACCGCAGTCAACACCGCCGTCTGAGCACGTTGCGTGATTCTGGCAGATGTATCCAGAATATCTTTGCGCTGACTGGTGGCTTCACCGGCAGCAAAGCCTTGAGAGCATGACCACAGGCTGAGTGACGCTAAAATGGCGACAATCTTATGCCGCATATTAATGCTTGAAAACATTTTCCAACCTCTAATTTTTTCGAACTAGACTGACAGGCATGCCTGCAGTCAATGAAACCCACCATGCCATTTTCCGCACTCCATCCCACGGTTAGCAGAGAGAGCAGGCAGCTAGGGCTGCGCGAGTCTTACGTTTGAATCCTGTCCTGTGTGAAAAACCGGGGGATTTCTCCCCCGGTATATTTCAGTGCTTAGTGGCTTGCATCTGCGGCCATCGCGTCGCCTGTATAGAAATTCTCAGGTTTGCGTTGTGCCGGGATCTTGTAGTTGCCGCCATTCAGTGATTGCACCATACTCATGGTACCCGCCTGCAAGTTGAAAACCGTGATCGGCTTGATCACCACAGCCGGGATGGCCGGTACAAAGAACGGATAGGATTGCGTGGTGCGCCATAACTTGCCCTCTGCGTCATAGCCGTCGATCAGTTCGATGACATAAGTGTCTTCATCGAAGAAGAAACGACGTTTAGGAACGGCATGGCGTTTGCCTGCGCCAACGGTTGCTTCAACCTCCCATACACGATGCAATTCCCAACGTACCTTGTCCGGATTCATATGATTCTTGGAAAATGCTTCCGCTTCGCTGGCGGTCACGAAGGCATTGTTGTTGTAGGGCACATACATTTCCTTTTTGCCGACCAGTTTCCAGTTGAAACGATCCACCGAGCCCATGAAGGCCTGTACTTCGTCGAAGTAGTTTGCACCGGAGGCAACAAAGTCTGGCGTGTCATAAGCCACGGTAGGCGCACGACGCACTCTGCGCTGACCGACCAGATATTGCCAGGCCTGACGCGGCATGGCGGTATCGATACCATCGCGGAATACCAGCGATTCACCGGACTTGAAGGGTGGCGCATTGGTGTTGAAACGCATATACCAGTATTCTCCATTCCACTTTTCAGGAGAGCCGTCCTTGTAATAATAGGGGAACTGATCGAAGATATCGTTCTGCGTCGCCAGCGTGCGCGTACCATCAGCAGTGCCGACGATATTCTTGAATGAAGCCTGATTCATTTCAGCTTCTACGCGCAGATGGTGATTCCAGATCAATTCATTACCATCCTTGGGGATAGGGAAGGGAATCCCGCCAAAACAGCCTTCGACCGAATTTCCGGCTGCCTTGGTCTTGCAGCGAGTCGCGTTCTTGAAGGTATTGTCAATCACATATTGTGGTGCAACCGCGGTGCGGTGCGTAGGATAAACATCGATCCGGAAGGTATCGGGATACTTCTTGAGCAAAGCCTGGGTACCTTCGCTGAGTTTGTCAGCATACTGAGCCATATTCTTGGCAGTGATCTGGAACAATGGCTTTTCACCGGGGAAAAGCTGCGTGGGCACATCGCCTACCTTGGCGCTGGCTGGAGCCTTGAAATTGCCGTCCCAAGCCGGGATGGTGCCATCTTTATTGGCTGCCTTCAGGCCGCCCAGTGGCATGAGTGTCGTTTTAAGCGTTGCCGCTTCGTCGGCAGAAACGGCCGCATAAGCGCCCATTGAGCCGGCCAATAGTGCGGCAATGGCCGCGCTTAATATGGATTTTTTCATCTTTTAAATTCTCCTGATTTGAAAATTGCTTAGAATGTGCGTTGCAGCGTGAAAGAAAGGAAGTCCCGGTCACCCAGGAAGTTCTGGTAGGAAAGTTCCGGCCTTGGTGCTGTGTACTGAATCACCGAGCCTTTGGCTCCATAATAGTGCGTGTAATTCAGGCTGCTTTGCCAGGTTTTCTGGTAATCGCCCTTGACCCCGATGGTGATATTTCCGCCGTGCAAGGAAGGCATCAAAGAAGACACGCCTGCGACCGAAGACTTACCATGGATACCATAGGCCACGCCGATAGGCAGTTGTACATCCAACCCTGGTGTCACCTGGAAATACTCTGGTTGGAATACGAATTGCAGACCTGCGGCCCCTTGCGTCGCGGAAGGATCAAGCTCCGCTGCATTTTTACTGATGCTCAGGCGTTTGTTGTAAGCTAATTCACCGACGAAGCTCGCACCATCCCAGAATCTGTTAGCCGCCAGCACGCTGATCGCAGAGGTATTGAAATGCAAAGAATTGCCAACCGGATAAGCCGCATTGTTGCCACCATCGGAAGCTGGGCCGGTGATTACCGTTATCCCTTGACCCACCATCGGCATATTATTGCGGAAGGAGAGCTCACCCGATACATTGGTTTCACCCAGCACGGTGCTCAAGCTTGCGCCCCAGGTTTTGATATTTTCTCCGTATACCAGTGCGTAATCACCGATGTTTGAAGCATCAACAGGGTTGTTGCCTGGACGTGCGTAAAACTGCGGCATTTTGTCGTGGAACTGTGCTGCATATAAACCAAGTTCGGTATCGGCAAGCTTGAATTTCACCTGCAGACCACCCTGACCTGAATCCTTTGCAGCTAGATCCTGTCCGCGATGAACGAAAACGCCTGGTCCCAGTACAATCGTTTCTCCGCCCACATCCGCGAAGTCAGCAAAGCTGAAATAGCCGCCGGCGGCTGGAAGGCGATTTTTCTTCCACTCAACCTGATAATAGGCACCGGCTGAAATCCATGGGTTAATCTGAACTTGTGTAGATAGTTGCTTGACTGGCATCGCAACTTCCTTGAACTGCGAACTGGGCACTGCCAGCGCGCGGGCTAGATCCAGTGGTGTCTGAGCGGCGGCGATACCGTTATAGCCGAAAAACAGCGTTTCACCATAAAGCTGGGTATATTGTCCGGCCTTCAGGTTGATGTTTGATTCACCGGTATTGAAGTTTCCATAAACAAACGCATCCTTAACTTCACCGTTTTGATTCTGCTTGCGCAAGGCACTGGAGAAACGGTTGAAAGGAGTTGAGATTGTGTTTACATAGCCAGTGCCTGGATTATCATTGCCATGATTGTAGACATCTTCATACCAGGCAGCGCCGCTGACGCGCAAACCAAAATCATTCTTGTAGCGTATGTCGAATTCAGTCAGCCAATCCAGGCGATTGGAAGTCAATGAATTTTTCTTGAAGTTCAGGTCGCCGTCGTTGGTATTTTGTTGCGGTCCACCGTAGCTGCTGCTAGCTACACTCTCATTGGCATTCTTCAGGCGGGTCGCTGCGCTATACTTCAACGTATTGTCCCAGGACATTTTGATGTCGGTGTTTTCGCTATCAAACACAAACGCGGAAGCTGAACTGGCAATTCCTGCCCCGACGAACACTCCAATCAAACTACTTAGCAATCGCGTCAGCGGAAAACCACTTGATTTCCGGGCGCTGTTATATTTCCCCATTTGAATCTCCTGAATTATTGACTATTTAATTATTTGGACCGTCCAGGTCTCTCAGAACTGCGACATTCGTCTTGCATTGCAGAATTTTTATCCTATTCGCATTGAAGAAATCGTTTGCTCTAAGCGTAATTTACGCGCTCAACATTATTGCGTCCAATACCTTGCGAGTCAGCAATCCATACCCAAAAGGTATGGGTATAGCTGCATTTATCAGTGTGTTCCGTTACAGCAAAAATTCACTGTTACCGCCGTTACCACAACTTGACAAACTTTGATTTTTCCCTCAACCTTTAAAAGGTTTAATAAAATCTCGGGAGTATTAGCTCGTGGAAATGCAAATTAATTTATTCAAGCAAAGGTTGCTGGCGGGTGAGCCCCAATTCGGACTCTGGCTAGGCTTGTCTGAAACCTTCAGTGCGGAAATTTGTGCGGGTGCCGGGTTTGACTGGCTGCTGATTGATGCCGAGCATGGTCCCAATGATTTGCGCACGATTTTGGCGCAATTGCAGGCCATTGAACCCTACAGTTCGCAGCCCGTGGTTCGTCCGCCTCAAGGAGATCACGTCTTGATCAAGCAATTACTTGAAACAGGTGTGCAAACGTTGCTGATTCCGATGGTTGAAACCGCCGAACAGGCGACTGGCCTGGTGCAGGCGATGCGTTATCCGCCGCACGGGATACGCGGTGTCGGCAGCGCTTTGGCCAGAGCCTCCCGTTGGGGACGGATTGCCGACTATACCCATCGCGCCAACGAGCAGATGTGCCTGCTGGTGCAGATTGAAACCAGAACAGGCTATGAAAATCTTGCAGAGATTATGAATATTCCTGGCGTAGATGGAATTTTCTTTGGTGCGGTCGATCTTGCCGCATCCTATGGATTGCTTGGGGAATCCAACCATCCCACTATCGTGTCGATGATCCAGTCTGGTCTGGAACGTGTGCTAAAGAGTGGGAAATATGGTGGTGTGCTGTGTGCCGACAAGCAACTTGCCCATCGCTATCAAGAGGCAGGGGCGCGCTTTATCGCGGTCGGCGTTGACTCCTTGCTGTTGTCTGCGGCAACATCAGCGCTTTGTGCTGAATACAAAACTGACTTGAATCAAGGTGGCGTTCCAGGAAGCTATTAATAATGGATTTAAGACATCTAAAGTATTTCATCGCAGCCGCTGAGGAGCTGAACATCGGTCGCGCCTCTCAACGGCTGTATATTTCACAACCGCACCTGACCCGCCAGATACAGCAACTGGAAGAGGAACTGAATATTCAGTTGCTGCTGCGTACTCCCAAGGGGGTTGAATTAACCCCGGCTGGCAAAATTTTTCTGGATGAGGCGCGGAATATTCGCTCTTTGATGGAACAAGGTATCGAACGCACCAAGCGCGCTAGTCAGGGAAAGCTGGGCAGACTGGATATCGGTATCCTGGGCACGGGGATTTTGCATGCGATTCCGCAGATACTGCGCCACTTCAGAGATACCCATCCCGATGTCAAAGTGGTACTGCATACCATGTCGAAAGCGGATCAGATCGAAGCGCTCAGACAGAAACGCATCAGCATCGGTTTTCACCGGATGCCCTTGTTGAACGTGGATATCGACAACCTGTTAATCATTAACGAACGACTTTATTTGGCCGTCAATGAGGATCATATTTTGAGTCGGCAGGAGTCGGTCTCTTTCATGGAATTGGCCAATTACCCTATTGTGCTTTTCCCAACCGAAGCCAGACCCAATTTTGCCGACAGGGTGATTGAACTTTGCAGAAATAAAGGGTTCGTACCCGAAATTTCACAACTGGTCGGGGACGCTTTTACAGGTATCGCGCTGGTGGTCGGCGGATTCGGCATCAGTGTCGTTCCAGAATCAACCCGCACCCTGAATCTGCCCGGTCTGGTATATCGCCCTTTTCACGATTGCAACAGTGCTACGGTGGACTTCAGTTGTATTTATCAAAAGAGTGAACATTCCGCCATCTTAGAGGCTTTTTTAGCGGCTATTCATACCTTCAAGCAGCAGCATGAGGCTCAGGTGATCGTTTAACGTGAAGCTCGCGTAGCGATTCGGTTGCTCCCTCGCCAGCTTCCGGGAGAGACCCCTGTCGCAAATTCCCCGACCGAATTGTGCCCTATGAACCTTGCCGTAGGGTGCGCTTGCGCACCATTTTGGAGTAAGCGCACCAAGCCAAAACGCTCCCTCCCCCGAAGGGGGAGGGCTGGGGAGAGGGCGAAGGTTAATGGCTAGGGTCGATGAAATTGGTGCGCAAGCGCACCCTACGAAATGGAGGTTCATGGGTAGGGTTGGG
>CAIRBC010000482.1 GCA_903876685.1 uncultured Nitrosomonadales bacterium
ACCCCCGCCGACCCAGAGTTCTCTATCCAGTGGCTGGCCTGCCTTGCTGGAGCGGGACTCTCACCCGCTGGAATTCACGACCTTGCCTAGCCGCACTGACCCCGTGTTTTTCTGAAGTTTGAAAAGTGGCTGTCTGACTTAAATGATGCAATTGCGCAAGCCTGACCCCGTGTTTCTGACCCCGTGTTTCAACCATACACTCAACGTTCACTTTTTTCCTGCACCAATGCCTTTGCCTTGCCGCTGGCAAAGCTGATTTGTAGTTCGTCGCCGATGGCCAGTTGTGTGGCTGCAGAAATAATGTTGCCGTTTGCGTCCTGAACCAGACTATAGCCACGTGCCAGTACCTGTTCAGGGTTCAGTATTAACAACTGTTGCGCGGCATGGTTTAGACGAGTTGATAAATCTTTATAGGTGGCCTGCATGGCTGCGACCAGACGCTGCTGCTGATGATCCAGTTGTTGATGAAAATGAGGGAAATCACTGCTTGCGAAGCTTAGGCGTTGTTTCAGCGCGAGCCATTGCCATTGTTGTTGCTGCCATTGATAGCGATAGGCGCGTTGCAGGCGTTGTTGCCATTGCGCTAATTGCTGCGACTGGCGCTGCAATTGCTGTGCGGGATGCACCAGCCGACGCTGCAAATAATCCACTGCCTGCATGGCAATTTGCAGGCGGTTATGTTGCGCGTGTTCCAGTTGTTTCGCTATGGTGTGTAATCTGGCTAGCAGGGCATGGCGATCCGGCACTGCGCGTTGTGCTGCCGCGGTGGGGGTGGGGGCGCGTTCATCTGCGACAAAATCGGCGATGGTGAAGTCGGTTTCATGGCCGATGCCGCTAATCAGAGGAATTTTGCAGGTGGCGATGGCGCGTGCGACCACTTCTTCGTTAAACGCCCAAAGATCTTCGATACTGCCGCCACCACGGCACAATATCAGTACCTCGCATTCTGCCCGCTGATTGGCCAGCGCAATAGCTGCAGCAATCTTTTCCCCGCTGCCAGTGCCCTGCACCGGTACGGGATATAGCAGCACCGGCACGCTGGGCAACCTGAGCTTCAAAGTAGATAAAACGTCTCGCAAGGCGGCTGCCTGTGGCGAAGTAATGATACCAATCCGCTTGGGCATTGCGGGCAGTGCAAGCTTGGCATCTGCTGCAAATAAGCCTTCGCTTTCCAGTAGCAGCTTCAGCCGGATAAATTTTTCATATAACAGACCCAGCCCCGCCGGGCGTATCTGCTCGACTGTCAATTGGAAATCACCGCGCTGCTCATATAGGGTTGCTGTCGCCAGAATTTCGACTTGTTGTCCATTCCCGACAGGATTAGTCAGTAACTGGTATCTGTTGCGGAACATCACGCAGCGCACTTGCGCCTGGTCATCTTTCAGAGAAAAATAGCAATGTCCAGAGGCAGCCTTCATAAAATTGGAAATTTCGCCGCGTACCCACACCAAGGGGATATTGACTTTTAGCAACTGATTGATTGCAAAGTTGAGTTCAGAGACCCGAAAAACATGGTTTTTTTCTGATAAAAAAAGGTCTGATTTCATATTGACATCTTCAAATAATCCACAAATCCAATAAATTCGAGACCTTGCACTGCATCACGATGAAATAAAACGGTAACTTACGGTAATTAATTGATTATAAATAACTAAGTTAATTGCTAAAAAGTAGGCAAGCTAACAAAAAACCTTAACAATCGAACATTTAAACGCCATAAATTAAGACTATCCACAAAGTTATCCACAGTTTTTGTGGGTAACGGAAAATAGTCTATATGATAGCGTGGTTTAGACAGGCTTCTGCAACAAAACTGTAAGAAATGTTGCTCAAGTCTGTGGGACACGCTACAGTTGCGAACTGAAATTTGATGCAGTTTAATTTAAGCATATTTGGAGAATCAGCGTGTGGGTAATTGTTGAAGCGGCCGGTTGGCCTATCTGGTTTTTGATCCTTGCCTCCCTCATTGCCGTGGGCTTGATTGTCGAGCGATTGATTTATTTGCGCGTGAATCGCATTTCCCCCCCTGCTTTACTGGAAGAGGTGGTCAAGGAATTGAAAATGCGCGGTGTCAGTGACGGCATGCTGGTCAGGCTTGCCGAAAGTTCGCCGCTGGGTACTATTTTTGCCGCCGGACTGAAGAATATTAAAAGTCCACCCGAAGTGATGAAGGAATCCATCGAAGAAGCCGGCCGTGCAGTCACTCATGAACTGGAACGATTCCTGACCACGCTGGGCACGATTGCATCGATTAGTCCTTTACTTGGACTGTTCGGTACCGTGGTTGGCATGATTGAAATCTTTGGCTCGCAAACGGCAATGGGCAATAGCCCTGCGGTGCTCGCCCACGGGATTTCAGTGGCACTGTATAACACCGCGTTTGGTTTGATTGTGGCGATTCCCAGCATGATTTTCTACCGGCATTTTCGCGCCAAGATAGATAGCCTATCCGTTGAAATGGAGCAGCAATCAATCAAGCTGGTGGAAATTGCCCATGGACAGCGCAAGGCTTGAGCGACCATGAATTTTCGTCGTGGCACTAACCGTGAAGAACCGGAAATCAATCTGATCCCGATGATTGATGTGTTGCTGGTCATCCTGATTTTCATGATGGTGACCACCAGTTATGCAAAATTTTCCGAATTGCAGATCAATCTGCCGCAAGCGGGAGGCACCGCAGCCGCCGATAACGCAAAACCGATTATTGTGGCGGTGGATGCCTCGGAACACTATGCCCTTAACGGCCAGGGTATCGCTTATACGGGTGTTGTGGATTTGTCGACTACCATGAAAACCGCTGCAGGCGAACAGAAGGATCCGACTATCGTCATCAATGCAGATGCCAAGGCGGCGCACCAATCCGTGATTAACGTGATGGAAGCCGCCAGATTGGCCGGATACGGACATATCACTTTTACCACGCAGAATCTGACAAAATAAATGCATTGGCTGGAATACCACTGGTATCGCCTCACGCCCCTGCATATGCTATTGCTGCCGGTCAGCCTGTTGTTTTCTCTGCTGGTGTCGTTGCGCCGTGTGCTTTATCGACTGGGTATTTTAACCCGCATAAAATTGCCGGTGCCGGTGGTGATTGTCGGCAATATTAGCGTCGGAGGAACCGGAAAAACGCCGCTTACGCTGGCACTGGCTGAACAACTATTGCTACATGGCATGACTCCGCTGATCGTCAGTCGTGGCTACGGCGGTTCAGCCCGGCAACCGTTGCAGGTCACTATAGACTGTAATGCCTCGTTAGTGGGCGACGAGCCGCTGCTGATGGCGCGGCGTTTGCTTTGTCCGGTGTGGATCGGCAAAGATCGTGCCGCTGCTGCCACTGCTGCCTTGCAAATCCATCCTGAATGCAATGTGCTGCTATGCGATGACGGCTTGCAACATTACCGCTTGCAGCGTGATGTAGAGATAGCGGTTATCGATGGTGTACGTGGCATGGGTAACGGATGGATGCTTCCTGCAGGCCCGTTGCGTGAACCGGTAGCCCGCCTTGAAACAGTCGATGCAGTGGTGGTAAACGGCGGACAAGCGGAAGCTGCACAATTTTCCATGCAACTCCAGGGTGAGGTTTTCTATAATCTGCTGGAACCGGAAAAAATTGTTGCTGCTGGTTATTTTAAAGGTTTGAATACGCATGCCGTGGCCGGAATCGGACGACCGGAGCGCTATTTTCAACAATTGCAAGCGCTGGAGATTAGTTTTATTGCGCATGCCTTTGCGGATCATCATCCCTATCGCGCAACTGATTTTGCATTTTCTTTTGATGCCCTACTACTGACTGAAAAAGATGCGGTAAAATGCAGCACCTATGCTGATGCCCGTTTTTGGGTATTGCGAGTAGATGCACAAATTGACCCAGCACTGGCCGAACTTATATTACGAAAGATAACGCCCGATGGATGCAAAACTGCTTGATATACTGGTATGCCCGCTGTGCAAGGCTCCGCTGATCTATCACAAGGCGGCAAAAGAGTTGATCTGCCGGGCAGACCGGCTGGCTTATAGAATAGAAGATGACATACCGGTGATGCTGGTCGACGAAGCACGCAAACTTGATGCCGAAGAAGCAGAAAAGCTGTGAATTTTTACGTTGTTATTCCAGCACGCTACGCCTCGACACGCTTGCCTGGCAAGCCGCTATTGGAAATAGCGGGTAAACCCATGGTGGTACGGGTGGCAGAACAGGCGCAGCAAAGCGGCGCACAGCAGATTTGGATCGCCACGGATCATGGCGAGATTGCCGGGACGGTGTATGCTTATGGTTTCAAGTGTTGCATGACCAAAGTAAGTCATACCAGCGGCACCGATCGCCTGGCTGAGGTGGCACAGCACCTAAACTGGCCGGGGGATGCCATCGTGGTTAACCTGCAAGGCGATGAACCTTTGATGCCTCCAGCACTGATACAGGCGGTAGCCAGACATTTGCATGAACACCCGGAATGCGCTATCGCCACGGCGTGCCATCCGCTGCACGAGCCAGCCTCGTTCAGTAATCCCAATATCGTCAAGACGGTGCTCGATATGAATGGCAATGCGCTTTATTTTAGCCGTGCGCCCATCCCCTGGCCGCGTGATACAGATTTGTCCTCGCCAGCGTTAACGCTTCCTCCAGACTTGCCGGTGTTGCGCCATATTGGTATCTATGCCTACCGCGTGAGTTTTTTACAGGCATTTACCCGGCTTGCACCGGCAGCGATTGAACAATATGAGTCCTTGGAGCAACTGCGCGCGTTGTACCACGGTTACAAAATCGGCGTGGTAGTCGTTGATCAGGCTCCCCCGCGCGGCGTGGATACTGAAGAGGATTTACAGGCAGTACGGCAGTTTTTTGCATCAACCATCCAACCAGAGGAGAAAATAACATGAGAATGATTTTGCTAGGGGCACCGGGAGCAGGCAAGGGCACGCAGGCTAATTACATCAAGGAAAAATACAATATTCCGCAAATATCCACTGGCGATATGCTGCGTGCAGCGGTAAAAGCCGGTACGCCACTGGGGATTGCTGCCAAAAAAGTAATGGATGCGGGCGGTCTGATCTCGGACGACATTATCATCAATCTGGTGAAAGAGCGGGTTAAAGCGGATGATTGTGCCAACGGCTTCCTGTTCGATGGTTTTCCTCGCACCCTGGTGCAGGCGCAGGCGATGAAGGATGCAGGCATTCCGATAGATTACGTCGTCGAAATCGAAGTTGAAGACAGCGAAATCGTCAAGCGGATGAGCGGACGCCGGGTACATACCGCTTCCGGCAGGACTTATCATATTGTGTTCAACCCGCCTAAAGTGGCTGGCAAGGACGACGTAACTGGCGAGGATTTGGTGCAGCGTCCGGATGATGCAGAAGAAACAGTGAATAAACGCCTGCAAATTTACCATGACCAGACCCAGCCGTTAGTCGATTATTACACGACCTGGGCAAAATCCGGCGACGCTAAAGCACCCAAATGCATCAATGTTCCGGGTGTGGGCGGTGTGGATAGCATCAGGGATCAAATCTTTGCGGCGTTGGCATGACGGTAAAACCATTGCTCACGCTGGAGGCAGCCAAGCGCATTGCAGCCGCTGCCGATGCGCTGGCTAAAAGCAACGACTGGCGGGTGGTTATCGCCATTGTCGATGATGGCGGACATCTGTTGTACCTGCAACGTGAACATGACACTCAGTTTGGCGGTATCGAAGCCGCCATCATGAAGGCGCATGCTGCGGTCGCCTTTCAGCGACCCACCAAGACTTCAGAAGATGCCGTAGCGGGCGGGCGGTTGATCCATCTTGCTCTGCCCGGCGTGATACCCGCTGAGGGCGGTGTGCCACTACTCATCGACGGCGTCATCGTGGGCGGCTTGGGCATTAGCGGCGTGCGTTCCTTTCAGGACGGCCAGATTGCAGCGGCCGGAGCCGCCGCTCTGGCCTGATAACGCTGCATTAAAGTCAGCCACGGGATCCCTTTAGCGGGCATGGCACACTGCGCCCCATCTGATGAAACCCGCCATGCTCGTTACCCTGATGAACCCACTAGTAGTTCGTTCCATTAATATGGTTACAGATATACCTGTTTGATCTATAATTGTCATGATTATTTTGCAACTCCTTAAAAGAGGTAATCATGGCGGGGAAGTCGAAACGTGCAGCACTACTTTTGACAGATGATCAAAAGACGATGTTAAAAGAGCTGTCCAGCTCGAGAACAGCACCACTACGCGAGGTTGAGCGAGCTAAGGTGTTGATTGGATACGCTGATGGA
>CAIRBC010000483.1 GCA_903876685.1 uncultured Nitrosomonadales bacterium
GCTAGACCTGACCCCGGTTTCATGACCCCGGTTTCATATTCCATCATTTACCACCATTGTTTTGATGCCATTGCCTGGCTGCTATCAACCGGTTCAAGCCATACACGCCCCAGATCGGCCAGTGTGGTCTTGATAGTCAACCAATCAGTAGCGATGACAGGCGAGTCTGTAGCTTTTGTAAAGGATACTTCCTGAGGCTCAGACAATTCAATCAATCCTCTGCGTGATAGTTTTAGCAAGGCGATCCGGCAACTTCCTCCGTGAATCGACCTTTGATATCTTTCCACCCCATCCAATCGCACACATCAGTGCGCTACGGGTCAACCTAGATACCTCACGCACCCGTAATCGGATAGGTTCTAGAATATCATCGGTAAAATATTGTCCATAAATTTGCATGAACCAAGAATAGCAAAATATTTTTCCCGTGTTCAGATTGTTTTTGGGACAAGATCAGACGCTGGAGGTTGCCCGTCGGGCGGTGTGGTTCTTCAAACCGTGTACTGAAATGTTTTTGTAATATCCATGCTTGAATTTCGCTTAGCTTGAATGGCTTGGCCGAATATATACTGATTGCATAAGTTATCTTATTGTTTTATGCATTTAAAACTGCGTAATTTGCGGATAAAAGGTCGCGGTAGGGTTAATTTGCCTTGCTTCCGATTCTGCGATGCAAGGCAAGATGTCGCGGCGTGCGTGAATTCGGCACCTTGCAAACAAAATTGTAGCGAGCAACATGATAACTGGGATCGAAGCCATAAAAATTACGCTTCATCCGGGATAGTTCTTCGGCTCGATAGTCTGCCAGAGGTTTAAGCAATTCATCTTTGCTGCGCTGCGCCTGTTTCATCGCGAGTAATTCGGGCGCACGTAATGCCATACTTTCGGCAAGTAAAGTCACCCCCTGCAGGAATTCAGCATGGCTGGTGCCAAAACAGTCGTCGAGCAGACCGAGTTGTTTAGCCTGTTTGGCAGTCAGCGGAAGGCGGTTTTCGGTTATTTCTCGGGCACGAACCGGGCCCACGCGACGCGGCAGCAGATAAGTCCAATATTCAGAGCCGTACAGATTGCCCATCGCCTTGTAATGCGGGTTGAGTACCACGCCCAGTCTGGCTACCACCTGGTCGGCTGCCAGTGCCAGAAATACCCCTCCGGCACCGGCATTGCCCTGCAAGGCGGCAATCACCAATTGTGATCCGGTGGTCAATATCGTTTGTACCAGATCGTTCATTGCATTGATATTACGCCAGGATTCATCGGCTGGACTGTCTGCAGCCTCGATCAGATTCAGATGTATGCCGTTTGACCAGAAGTCTGCGCCGCCCATCAGCACGAGGACGAGTGTGTCGCGCCGGGTTGCCTCCAGATAGGCGACCCGCAGTCGTTCGCATTGTTTGGTACTCATCGCGCCATTGTAGAAATCAAAATGCAGATAGCCGATTTGACCCTGCTCGCTATAACGGATGTCTCTGCCCGGATATTCTGGCAAATCGGCAGTCGTCAACACCTGCGTCGCCGGGAGTTTGAAGCCGTCAGGCCGTTTAAGGTGGCCGATCCACACCGCACCATCCACGGTGGCACGACAGATCATGCCCTGACTGCGGGCAATGATTTCTCCGGGTGATCCTTTTAGGTCTGTTTCAAGATGCGCGTCAAACAAATAACAATCCAGTGTTGCGTCCAGCACGCCAGGAAAGCCATCCGCAGCTCTGATTTTTCGCAATACAGTCGCGGTGCTGTCATTGTGCCAGTCTATAGTACGGTCTTGCTGGCGCATGGCCGGGCGTAACTGACCGCGTGCAGTGGCAGGATCGGGCGGTTCAGGTACGAAACTGCCAGAGGCAAATTTTAGCACAGCTTCCAGTACCGCCCGGGTCGCCGCTTCAATCACTTCATTGCGATAAAGACTGCCTTTAGCAGCCGCGCGCATTGGAAAATTAACGCTAGCCCAGATAGGGCCGGCATCCATCTCGGCGGTTGCCTGCAATACCGTAACTCCCCATTCCGGTTCATCATGCAGAATTGCCCAATCCAGCGCGGAGGGGCCTCGATCACCCGTTATACCCGGATGCACAATCAGACAGACATGATTTTGATAGATTGTTTCGGGTATGGCGCGCTTGAGGAAGGGGGCGATGATCAGCTCCGGACAGTACAAGTCGACTGCTTCCAGGCTGACGGCATCGCTGATGTCATACTCTATCGATAGCTCGTGATCCAAGGCGGTTAATTCCAGATACAACCGCTGCGCCATGCTGTTGAAGGAGTGAGTCAGAAACAGGATTTTCATGGGTGAATCTTCCGGTTACAGGCCATTAGCAGATTCTCGGCAACTGCTCGCCGGTCAGCCAGTCTACAATGCGCCGTCCGCCGAAACTGGTTTCCATCTGCACGAAATGATGGCTGTCCACGATCACTACACCAATCTGCGCCGCTTCCCGCCCTAAAGGATGAGCCCGCATGGCGAGCAGCAATGCCTGTGCGTCAGCTTGTTTGCAGATGGCGACCAACTTGCCCTCGTTGGCCGAATACAGCGGGTCCAGGCCGAGAAATTCGCAGGCGGCACGCACTTCTGCACGGATGGGAATATCCGCTTCTTTTAGCATCACCCCCACACCAGACTGCCGGCTAATCTCATTCAGCGTGGTCGCGAGTCCCCCGCGTGTCGGGTCGCGCAACACATGGATGTCGGTCACAGCACTGATCATGGCTGCGACCAGACCATGCAGGGAGGCTGTGTCTGACTGTATCGCGGTACCAAAACTTAGATTTTCGCGCAGGCTGAGTATCGCGACACCGTGATCGCCGATAGGACCGTTGACTATAATCGCATCACCCGGTTGGGCGCGTTCGCCGGAAATATTGACACCCTCCGGTAGCATGCCAATCCCGGTGGTGGTGATAAAAACCCCATCACCTTTGCCGCGCTCTACCACCTTGGTGTCGCCGGTGACGATGGCTACGCCTGCCTGTTTGGCCGCGTGTGCCATGGACTGAACGATGCGTGCCAGATCCGCCAGTAAAAAACCCTCTTCGAGTATAAAACTAGCCGAAAGATAGAGCGGAACCGCACCGGACATCGCCACATCATTCACCGTGCCGTGTACCGAAAGACAGCCTATATCGCCGCCCGGAAAAAATAAGGGAGAAATCACATGTGCGTCGGTTGCCATGACCATACGCCCGGCCGGTATGCTAAAACTCGCCTGATCGTTCTGCTGGTTGAGATACTCGTTATCGAAAGCCGTTAAAAACAGTTCTTCAATCAACTGTGCCATGGCACGCCCCCCGCTGCCGTGAGTCATGTCCACCCTGCCGTCTTTTAAATCCAGGGGTCGTATATAACCGCGTTTACTCATGTCTGACTGTACCGTCCAAAAGTGTAATATGCGGCGCAGGCACCTTCAGACGAAACCATGCAGGAACCTACCGGGTTGTCAGGGGTACATACGCTACCGAAAAGTTTACAGTCCAAGGGCTTTTTCACGCCTCTGATAATCGCGCCGCATTCGCAGGCCTTGTGATCCGGCACTGCACGGTAAGGCAGGTCGAAACGCTGCTCGGCGTCAAACGTGGCATATTTCGCCTTTATTTTCAGACCGCTGTAAGGCACCATCCCAAGGCCGCGCCACTCAAAGGAACGGCGTAGCTCAAATACTTCAGCGACCATATCCTGTGCCTTTAAATTACCCTCCCGCGTCACGGCTCGGGAAAATTCGTTTTCCACTTCGGCTCGACCTTCGTTCAGTTGCCTGACCAACATCAGAATCGCCTGCATCACATCTAGCGGTTCGAAGCCGGCAATGACCACCGGGCGCTGATATTCGTAAGCGAAATATTCATAAGGTCTGCTGCCGATCACGGTCGAAACATGCGCAGGGCCGATGAAACCATCCAGCGGCAACAGTCCCAGTTTGCGCACCTCAGGCGATTCGAGAATATTGGCGATAGCCGATGGGGTCAGTACATGATTGGAGTAGACGGAAAAATTTGGCAAATTGCGCTGCTGCGCCTGCAGTATCGCCACGGCTGTCGGCGGGGTAGTGGTTTCGAAGCCAATCGCGAAAAACACCACCTGCTTATCAGGGTTCTCCTCGGCAATGCGCAATGCGTCGCTGCTGGAATAGATCATCCGTACATCTGCACCGCCAGCCTTGGCCTTGAGCAGACTTAACCGGTCAGAGCCGGGTACGCGCAGCATATCGCCGTAGGAGCAAAGAATAACGCCTGGCCTCCGCGAAAGCGTTATCGCACTGTCCACCCGGCCGATTGGTAGCACGCATACCGGGCAACCGGGGCCGTGGATCATCCGCACATTTTTGGGCAGTAATTCCTGAATGCCATAGCGATATATGGCATGGGTATGACCTCCGCAAAATTCCATCAGGCTATAACTGCGTCCGGGCAGCACTGCACGCTGAACGTCAGCGGCGAGCTTTCTGGCCAGCGTACCATCACGAAATTCGTCGATATATTTCATGAATTAGCCAGTTCTGCAAATAATTTCAAGGTCAATTCAGCCTCTACCGGATCCAGACGGTTCAGCGCATAGCCTACATGCACGATGACATAATCGCCCACCGCCACACCTTCCACCAGTGCCAGGGAGATTTCCTTGTGCACACCATCCAGTTCAACGATTGCGTTGTCATTATCGAGGAGTTCAGCCACACGAGCAGGTATCGCCAAGCACATTAATTTCTCCCTTGAAAATCTTGTTCAATCATACCAAACTAAATCGAGTCAGTTCTGAAATTCGCATTATTAATCCGGTGAGGGCAATTAGTAATATCGACTAGTCACTTAGTCAAGCGAATAACCGTTTAACAATTTGCCACCGACCTTCAGGGTGCTAACAACTTATTATTTTCAAAGTAAAAAATAACAATTCTTCTCATAAAATGAAATGTAATTCACTCTAACGGGCATGGCAATGATGCCACCCCTTGTAATGA
>CAIRBC010000484.1 GCA_903876685.1 uncultured Nitrosomonadales bacterium
GAGAAGTCATAGAAATCCACGTAGCGCTTGTGCGATTCGCACAATTTAATCTGCGACTGCCGCAATTGCTCGTTCTGCATCTCCAGTTCAAGTTGATGACTCTGAAGTTCGTGCAGCAAGTTTTCAACAGGGGGGTGCTTAGGATTTTGCCCAAGTGTATGGGTGAACTGAGCTTCAGTGGCGGTGGGTCGTGTGTCTTGCTTGATTGTTTTTTTGCTCAAGGTGCTTCCTTAACAGATACACAGTTACACAACGGGTGATCTGGGGAGAGTCACCAGAACAAGTCTACTCTGTTCAGGTTATAGTATCCCTATGGGGTTTGTTGTGGTATTAGATTTGAGTGGTTGACTTGCAACAGTTACTCAAAAAATTGTGGTAATTGCAAGGCAGGGAATAATTTCCGTTGTTGGCACTCAACAGAACTTCAATCCGCCGAATTCAGCGCCACAAAACCGTCATTAAATTTTCTGTTGGAGATTTTATCATATTTTTTAAGAATTTGCTGTTGGTGACTGCTGCCAATACCGCATAACAGGATTGTTTGTGCCTGTTTCTGATCAGACTGGGCAACGCCATTATTCAGGGTAACGATTTTTTCAGGATGTCTTTAGTCCAGAAGGTGCCTCTGATTGCGTCCCTGGGTCGGGTATCAAAGCTGTGTTCAATAATTTTGACGTTGTAACGACAATCAGGATGTTTCGATAGTAACGGGGAAAAATTGGCTTTGAATTCGGCAAGCTTGAAACGATAATTGTGCTTTTCCAGCCCCAATTCCAGCAGCAGTTTTTCGAAGTCAGCGGTTAACGGGCGTTGAATTTCGATACGGTCTTCATAGGCGTCCAGTACCGCCAGAATGGCACCATTTTGCAGGCAGGAAGGTTTGCCTTGACCTGCCTTGAGTATGATATGTTTTTCAAGTATTTTTTTTGCCTGTTCGGTGCCGCCTACACCGCTGACAGCCACCTCCAGATCCTTGCCTACCGCAACAAACATGGAAGTTGCCTGTAGCGGTGCCAGTCTGGATAACTCATCGGTCAAATTGGTTAAATCGGAAATACCCAACATATTTTTGATTTTTCTGAGTTCTTCCAGTGCTTCCTGTCCTGGTTTGGGATCGATGGTTTGGGCTTCTTCAGTTTGCAGTGACGCATAAATCACGCCGATGATCAGCCCCAGAAAAATAAGCTGGAGCAAAAAATCCACCAGCGTTATGTAAAGTACATGTTCAGACTGTCTCACGGAAATTTCAACCTGGGGTGGCCAATTGGATTAGTTAGTCGTTTGTTGCTCAGCTAAAGTGTCTGAATGATCTGAAGCGATTTGCGTGGGCTGCAATCCGTTTGCATTTTTCAACGTAACTTGTTGTTCTGCCATCAGTTGCGAAAGACTGGCGGCTTGCTTGCTTGCTTGTGTCAGTTCTGCAACCAAGCGTCTGATTGCCTCGCTCAGGCTATTGGCCGACAAGGGCTCTATAATATTCTGACTGACCGTCTGTTCTGACTGAGTAAACTTAAGTCCTAGTGCCGCAATTGAATCGGAGGTATGGGCTGCCTCGTCAGCAATTTCTTCCAAAGCTGTCGTGGTTCGTTTGAGTGTGGAAAGCAGGGTGTCGAGTTTGCCCAGTGGTTCAAGATGTGCCGTGAACGCGTCGCTGGTTTGCAGCGATTTTTTGGTGATGTCGCCCAGTCCTTCGATGGCCGCTGCGCTGGTTTCCGAAGCGGAAGTCACTAGCGTCGTCATGGAGGCTATCGAGGACTCCATCGAAGCCGAGAAACTTTCAAGTCGCTGCGCCGCATTGGCAAAATTGATGGATTCTGCTTCTGACTGTATGCGTGTTACCTCTTTCATGATTGCCGTGATCGCGTAGGAGAATTGGCGTGCTGCCGTGTCTATTGTCAGGTAACTATTGGCAAGCGAAGCGGTAGCGGTGTCGGCCAGCGTTTTATTGAAAGCCAGCGCTGCCTCGTTAAGTCTGCTGGCGTAATGATTGGAAGCGTCCAGCATGCGTTTTTCGGTCTGTTCGATAAAAGCGGTGACATGGTGACCCGCCTGGTCAAATTTCAGCGCGACATTCTCTACCGATTTCGCCAGATTTTCGGTGGCTTGCACGACATCCACCTCTGCCTGGCTGCTTAATTTTGTCAGCAGATGCAGCCTGGCGAACAGGGCGTAACCAGTGGCGATTAGCCCTAGTGCAAATTTGACTAGCACTGAATTGATGTCGAGACGACCTTGTTCCAGGCCGATGGAAAGTGCGGTGACTACCAGGGTGACCACCGTGACCAGAAAACCGAAATAATAAATACTGTCTACTTCAGTGCTGGACAGGTTACTTTTGCTAAACAGAATAATATGGTACAGGACTATCGGCGCAAGCCCCGCACACAAGCCAGCCCACATCCAGTTGTTATGGCCAAAGAGGGCAGTCGAAATTACTCCCGCCAATGACAGGAAAAAAAGTGGGAAAAATGATTTATGCATAGCGAGTGTCTGGTCGAATTAGCCTGGCAGATTATCATGGTTCAGTCCGGATTTTTTGTTGGTATCTTTCATATCACCAAAAAACCACAGCCAGAACTTGTCACGGCAAGCAAGCGCAGCGCTACTAATGTTGTGTCTGGGAATAATATTCATGCGGATGTCGGTATTAGTAAAAGAGGGACGCTCTACCGAACCGATGCGGCTATGATGAAAGAGTTGGATGGCCTCCGTTGCATCGTGACACTTATACATCGAAAACTTGGGGGTATTTTCGATAAAATCAGAAAAAATCAATAAATGGGTTACGTCAGTGGATCGGAAGTGTTTGTCGTCCAGTGACAGATCAATCAGCGCCTGTGCGATAGGGGATTCGTCTGAATCGGTAATTTTCGCGGCGAGTTCATTATTCAGCGGATGCTTGAACTTCTCCTCAAAATCATGTTTGATGCGCCTGACATCCTCAATGCTGCGGTTTCCGTCCTTGCGTGGTTTGCATGCCGAGAAGGACGCTTGCAAGTTTTTTTTGGAAAGCTCGGAAAGCGTAAATACCGAGACCAGTTCGCCTTCAAGGGTCTGAGTATCAATAAACTGCCAGGCACGTTCCACGATGGCATCCATCGTCTGGGTTGAAACGCTTTCACTATGATCCAGGAGGATCACGATACGGGCTTTAATCTCAGGATCACAGGTAGGTCTGGGGGATATCAGCAGTTTTGCGGCAAACAGCAAGCTCAAGGCTGCTGCGGAGCCGCTGATGATCCACCAGGCTTTTGCTCGCGTATTCATGTGCGTTGCCTTGAACTGATGAGTGTCTCAGCCCTATGTTTTATACCGGCCAGATTTTTTTGAAAAGTATCTTCAATCAACGAATGGGACTGTTGTTGAATCTGGGTCAGGCGATTGCTCAATTCTGCGCCCTGTGACTTTGCCAGTAGCGAGGCTAGCTCAGATACTTTATCGATTTTTCCCAGCAACAGATTTATTTGATCTGAACCGTCCGCGTTGGGTGTGATATTGACTGGCTCGCAAAAATAGGCAGGTTCAGTCGTGGCACGCGTCGCTCGATTGGCTGACCGATAAGTTTCCAGTAACAGGTTCAGTTCGGCCTGGATAGTTTTTATGCTGGAAAGGAAGGCTGCGAGAGCTGCGGCTACCTGAACCTTCAGGGTCGATGCATAATGTTGCTGGGCAATGATGTTCGATCGCAAGCCCTCAACTTCCTGAGCTGTCTTGCTAACACTAGCTACTGCGTCCTGATAAATACGTTGCCTGGCCTCGGCAAAGATATGTTCGGTACGTTTGTGCAGTCGGTCATAGGCTCCGTAGCCCGGATATTTATCGTCAAACGTATACCCCTTCCAGAAGGCGAGTATGCTACAGCCGAATCCTACAAAAAACAGCATGAAACTCATAAAGTCAATTGCTGGAAATTTCAGTATGAAAATACCCAGAGCGTCTGTCATGGCCACCTTCAAGGCGCTGACCAATTGTAAAGTGCCAGGCTCAGGCAGGTTGGCATCGATGACGCTGCTTTGCAGCAGTTGATATTGCACCCTGAAAGTCGCAAAAATCAGATTCAAGACCGAGGCCGTGACCATGAATCCCAACAGTGAAGTATAGCCGAGCAGTTTGTGTGATGTTGCGGGTAAATTGATATAGCGAAATAAAGCGCCCAGCAAGGCAGCCGCGCCCATGTTGACCACCGAGATGGACAAGGCAATTAACGCACCTCCCAGCAGACCTGTCGCTCCTTCATAAAAAAAAGCATTGATGCCCGTTTCCAGGACGACAAACAGCAGCAAAAACGAAAAGTGGTAAAGCTGATCCGCAGGATAGCTGGCCGGATCCTTGATATTATTTCGCGAGATGAAACCGTTCAGATAGGCTCTGGTGGTCATTTCTTCAGCACAGGCGGAGACCAGTACCGGGTCAGCTTTGGCAAGCTCTGCACGGAAAGCCGATTCGACAAGATGGTGGCTGGAACAGGAATTGCATTGTGCCTCCAATACTGCGAGTCGTAATTCTATTTCGCCACATTGTTTATCGGCTGACAATATTGCCTCAGCCAGACTGGCTTCTTCAGCGCTGACCGCCTGTTTTGCCAGCGTAATGGCTTTAACTTCATTTATGTCCGGGGTGGTCGCTTTTGCATCAGGGCGGTTATAACTCCCTTCCTCGGCAGCATATTTTTGGAATTCCCCACAAAGACCTGCTATTGAACCCGTGTTGAATGACATTCAAACCCTTTCCTTAGGCATCATTTAAACGCTGTGGTGGCTATTATATAATTTTTCTGTGCACAGGCAGTCGCAACAGCGCGCCTGCAGCGATAGGGCATAAAAATTTTAACGTGAAACTCGCGCAGCGATCGTCTTCTCCCTCGCCCGCTTGCGGGAGAGGGATGGGGAGAGGGAAACGGGCATGGCGGGTTTCATTATCAGGGGTGGCAGTGTGCCATGTCCGTTAGTGACGCCGTGGCTTTGCATGAAGCTTTCAGAAGCTGCCTTGGTTGCGTTATTATTGGCTATGTTGCGCGTTAGCAACGATGACAAGGAAAAATTGTGGATACTGCACACGATATAATCAGCGTGGCTCACGCCATTCAGCAATCGGTAGCGCCGGTATTTCTGCTGACCGGGGTGGGGGCAATTCTGAGTGTGATGTCTACTCGTCTGGCTCGTGTGATTGACCGTTTTCGTTCGCTGGAAAATATGCAGGATCATCAAAAGGCTGCGTACCAGGAGGAACGGAAAGTCCTGTTGCGCAGGGCATTCTGGATTCACTGGGCAATCACATTATGCACCACCTGCGCCTTGTTTATTTGCATCGTGATTGCTGCCTTGTTCATCGGTTCAGAATTGGGCAAGGATCCATCCGCTACCATATCACTGTTTTTTATTGCGGCGATGCTGGCTTTGACTGCCGGATTATTATGCTTCCTGCGCGAAATTTCGCTGGCTACCGATAGTATAAAATAAGCCAGTCAAAGAGAAAATATTTGAATTTTTTTCGATTCTGCCTGCTGGTGTGACTATTGATCGTTGCTTGTGCGACAATAGGAAAAGTCTGATAACGACTGGCTGTATCGGAAAATATTAATCATTAATGTATCAGGAGACTCGCATGACCCGCCGCCTTGCAATGTTGTTCGCCCTATGTTGGCTGGCTTTGCCAGCACTGGCTCAGGAACCTACCTTAAAAAAAATCAGGGATAGCGGCAGTATTACCCTTGGGCACCGCGAATCGTCAATTCCATTTTCTTATTACGATGACAAGCAGCAAGTCATCGGTTATTCTCAGGAAATAATGTTGAAGGTAGTTGCGGCAATTAAAGCGGAACTGAAGTTGTCAGCCTTGCAAATCAAAATGGTGCCGGTCACTTCGCAAAACCGCATTTCACTGATCCAGAATGGCGCCATCGATATCGAGTGCGGTTCGACCAGCAACAATACCGAGCGACAAAAGCAGGTATCCTTTTCCAACAGCCTTTTTGTCATCGGCACGCGCCTGTTGACCAGAACCAGTTCGGGTGTCAAAGATTTCAGCGATCTGGCCGGGAAAAATGTGGTCACGACCGCCGGCACCACCTCAGAGCGTCTGCTGCGCCGGATTAACGAGGAGAAGAAGCTCGGCATGAGCATCATCTCGGCCAAGGATCACGGTGAGTCCTTTTTGACGCTGGAAACCGGACGGGCGGTTGCCTTCATGATGGACGATGCACTGCTGTATGGCGAACTGGCCAAAGCAAAAAAACCAGGCGACTGGGTGGTGGTTGGTACCCCGCAATCGCGCGAGGCCTATGGCTGCATGCTGCCCAAAGACGATGTGGCCTTCAAGAAAGTCGTGGATGAAGCCATTGCCAGGGTGATGAGTTCCGGCGAAGCCGAGAAGATTTACTCACGATGGTTCCTTAATCCGATACCGCCCAAGGGTCTGAATCTCAATTTTCCGTTATCGGATGATATGAAGGCACTCTACAAAAATCCAAACGACAAGGCTTTCGAATAGCACCGTGAGCTACGCTTGGCACTGGGAAGTCCTGCTGCAACCTGCCGCCTCCGGCACCGACACCTATCTGGGCTGGATGCTGAGTGGACTGAAACTGACACTAATGCTTTCGCTGTCTGCCTGGTTGATGGCGCTGCTACTGGGCACGCTGTTGGGCGTACTGCGCACCGTGCCCAGATGGTCGGGTGTTGCCGCTGTCTATGTGGAACTGTTTAGGAATATACCGTTGCTGGTGCAATTGTTCATCTGGTATTTCGTGCTACCCGAATTATTACCTGCCACCTGGGGAGATGCTTACAAGCAGTTGAATCCTTACCTTCAGCAATTTCTGGCTGCGTGGGTCTGCCTGGGATTCTTCACCAGCGCACGGGTTTGCGAGCAGCTACGCTCCGGCATCGAAGCACTGCCTCCGGGACAAAAGAATGCCGGGTTGGCGCTAGGTCTGACCCTGCCGCAGACCTATCGCCTGGTCTTGCTGCCGATGGCCTGGCGACTGGTATTGCCGCCGCTGACCTCGGAATTTCTCAATATCTTCAAGAATTCTGCCGTTGCCTCGACCATCGGCTTGCTGGAACTCGCCGCACAAGGCAGACAACTGGTTGATTACACCGCGCAGCCCTATGAATCGTTTATCGCCGTGACGGTGTTTTATATGTTGATCAACATAGTGGTGATGACCCTGATGCATCAGTTGGAGCAAAAAGTCCGCGTGCCGGGCTATGGCAAATGATGAGCTACGATTTCGACTGGTCTTCCATTCCCGGTGCTCTGCCTTTTCTGTGGCAAGGCATGCAGGTCACGCTGCAAATCACCCTGATGGCTATACTGGTGGGCATCGTCTGGGGCACGCTGCTTGCAATGATGCGACTGTCAAAGCAGCGCTGGCTTTCTTGGTTTGCGGCGGGCTACATCAACCTGTTCCGCTCGATTCCGCTGCTACTGGTATTGCTGTGGTTCTTTCTGATCCTGCCGCGACTGTTGGAAGGGGTGCCCGGTATTACTCCAGGCACCGATTTGCGCCTGAGTTCTGCGATGGTGGGTTTTGCACTGTTTGAATCGGCCTATTATGCGGAAATCATCCGTGCCGGGATTCTGAGCATACCCAAAGGACAGCAGGCTGCCGCGTTTGCGCTGGGCATGAATTACCGTGCAGCGATGCGCTTTGTGGTGTTGCCGCAGGCGTTGCGTAATATGTTGCCGCTGTTATTGACTCAGGCAATCATCCTGTTTCAGGATACCTCGCTGGTGTATGTCAGTGCGCTGGCTGATTTTTTCGGCGCAGCCTATAAAGTAGGGGATCGTGATGGCCGGTTGGTTGAATTGCTGTTGTTTGCCGGCGCGGTCTATTTCATACTTTGTTATTCGGCATCCAGTCTGGTCAATTATTTATCAAAAAGGATGAAGGCATGATTTCGATCCGCAATGTCAGCAAACATTATGGCCATTTTCAGGTGCTCAAGGACTGCTCGACCGAGGTCACCAAAGGGGAGGTGATTGTGGTGTGCGGCCCCTCAGGATCGGGTAAGTCCACATTGATTAAATGCATCAATGCGTTGGAACCCTTTCAGCAGGGAGAAATCGTGGTGAATGGTATTTCAGTCGGCGATTCCAAGACTAATCTGCCGAAACTGCGCGCTCAGGTAGGCATGGTGTTTCAACATTTTGAACTGTTTCCCCATATGAGCATCATGGAAAATCTGATGCTCGCGCAGCGAGTGGTGCTGGGTCGCTCGCCTGACGAGGCGCAGCACAAGGCATCGAGTCTGCTTGAGCGTGTCGGACTCAAGGCGCATGGCCTGAAATATCCCGGGCAGTTGTCTGGCGGACAGCAGCAGCGCGTGGCGATTGCACGGGCGTTGTGTATGGATCCGATCTGTATGTTATTTGATGAACCGACTTCGGCACTGGATCCCGAAATGATTAACGAAGTGCTGGATGTGATGGTCGAACTGGCTCAGGAAGGCATGACCATGCTGTGCGTGTCACATGAAATGGGTTTTGCACGCAAAGTCGCCAATCGCGTGATCTTCATGGATCAGGGAATGATCGTCGAGGATGCGCCTAGCGAGGAATTTTTTGGAAAGCCACGCTCGGAACGTGCTCAGTTATTTCTGTCAAAGATATTGTCGCACTGAGCTACACCACCCCGCCCTTGGGGCACCCCTCCAGCGGAGGGGAATTGGGGAGCGAAAATAAAGGCTGGGGTCAGGTCTTGACAATACATAACCATCTTTGGCTAACGCAGTGACGATATAATTTTCCAGTGCGGCTTCGTTGGTTTGGCTGACCATCTATTTAGCTTTCTGATCGTATTGGAGCAACGCCCTGGTCAATAGCAGAAAATCATCCAGATGTTCAGTGATGACGCTGACGGTTATTGGCAAGACTAATGCCTGGTAATCATGGACGGCGATATTGCGGAACCCTACCATTTTTTTCAGCGATTTCGCCAGCGGCATTTCGATGCGGCCTGACTGTGCGAGCAAATCAAACACGTTGCGCGCACTTTGCGGCAAACCTAATTTATCCCGGCGAATCAGGTGATACCCCAAATCCAGTGCGGCTTCACACGCACGCTGGATATTCAGAATAGCAGCATCCTGACGTGAATAATCGGTCGCGAAATTCTCGCCTGCGGCTGCATATTCCTCACGCACGCGAACGATACCGCGCTCGATGCTTGCCACCTTGTTCAGCAGCACATCATCCACCATAGACCCTCCCGTTATGCTCAATATCGGCTATCAAACCAGCGCGAGCAGCATCCAGCCGGATTTTCTCACCCAGAACAAAACACTCAAATAGTCCCGCCGCCGGCTCGCTTGCCCATAAGCATCGCCCTTGCGTCAGCACCTGATATTGCAACACCGTACTGGCTGCGCGCAAGTCCAGCAAATCCACCGGGCAACCGAATAATTCAGTCAGTTGATTCGCCTGCTCCCACAGTTGCAACGGCTCAGCATAACCCGCCACCAGCACGGCCAAATCCAGATCACTATCCACACGCGTCGTGCCTTGAATGCGACTGCCAAACGCGTAAATCGCCAGCACCTTGGGAAATGCATGATGCAACGCCGCAACAACCGCGCCGTTAGTAGACAAGCCAGCGGCGATATGAATTTCTAGTGCGGAGAAGTTGGTTTGGCTGTCCATTAAGACTACACCCTTAGCTGGCCTGTTACGGCAGAAACTACTATCGTAGATTTCAGCTCAACAAGCAGCTTAATCTCGTTCTCAATTTCACCATGCATTAACGTGAAACACGCGTAGCGACTTACTCCCGGCTACGCCCCCCTCGCTGCGCTCTCCCCGCTTGCGGGAGAGACCCCTGTCGCAAATTCCCCGACC